>JALVLE010000037.1 GCA_027033555.1 Caldifarciminota bacterium
GTATAACTTCTGCTTTTATAAAACCTCTTTGAATATCTGAATGGATTTTACCGGCTGCTTCATAAACAGTTGCGCCTTTTTTCAAAAGCCAGGCCTTTGTCTCTTTTTCACCAACAGTATAAAAAATAATATACCCGAGCTCTTTCAATATTATTTCTTCAAGTCTGTGTACAGCGCTGTCGCTTAATCCGTATTCTTTGATTAACGCCTCTTTCTCCTTTTCGTCTTCCAGCTCGCTGAGTTCTTTTTCCACATTTAATGGGGTGCATATACTGGGGAAATTTTTTATTTTGTTAGGGCAATTAAAAGAGTTTATATCTTTTTCATTTATGTTTATTATAGCGATTCTCGGCTTAATTGTGATAAATGGATACCCGGAAATCAATTTTATCTCTTCTCTGGAAAGACTGAGAGTGGATACAGGTTTTTCTTCAAGAAGAGTGTCTTCTATTTTTCTTAAGAGTTCCAGCTCTCTGGGAGAGGATTTTTTTGCTTTAACCTCTTTCTCCAGTTTATCCAGGCGTCTTTCAACAAAACGAAGGTCTGATAGAATAAGCCGCAGGTTGAGTTCGTCAAACTCCTTTATTATATCAACGCCTCTGAATGCTGGTATCACTTGTAGAAATACATGGGAAGTATTGAGTTCCTGCACTATTTCACCGGAACGTTCTTCTTTCCAGAGAGTACCAAAGCCATCAAAGTCCCCCACTTCATAGGTAATAGGTGTTATTTTACGTGAATTCACGAGTTTACCAAGACGAAAAACACGAGGATCTTTAGACACGAATGTGCCTATGTGCGAAAAATACCCTTTTGCTCGAGACATATGTGAACCCACAAGAGCATGGAAAAGTGTAGTTTTACCACTCTGGGCAGTGCCAATGATCGTGAGTCTCATGCCTCTACTAAGATTTTACCTCTTTCCTGCATGCCTCTAAGTGTGTTCATAAGCAACATAAAAGATGTAACAGGTCCCACGCCACCTGGGACGGGAGTGACAAATACAAGATCTTTATGATAATAATCTTTTCTTTCAAAGTCTATTGCCATATCTCCTACTATTTTGCCATTTACCACATTAATGGCAACGTCTATTAAAAAAGTAGCATTTTTTACCATGTCCTCGGTTATAAGACCTGGAATTCCCGCAGCAGTTATCACTACGTCTGCCTGATTTGTAAAACGCTTTAAGTCAGAGGTTTTAGAATGACAGATTGTGCAGGTGGCATCTTCTCTTAGAAGGAGATGGTATAAAGGCAGTCCCACCGTGGTGCTTCTTCCTATTATTACAGCATGTTTACCCTCCAGTATATAGTGAACTTCTTTAAAGAACTCCATTACAGCGAGTGGAGTGGCAGGGAATAAACCTTCTTCTTTTTTGTATAGAGCCGCTATGTTGGTATCCGTTTGTCCATCTATGTCTTTCCATTTTGGTATAAGATTAATAAATTCCTTTTTCATTCTGGAAGGATAAGGTTTTGTTACCACTATCCCGTCTACGTCTTCATCTTTACTCAGAGTAAATAGAATTTCTTTAAGTTCTTCTTCAGGAGTGTTAGAATCAACTTTGTAAAGGGTAATACGAAATCCATTTTCTCTTGCAACTTTTGAGATACTTTTAGTATAGGAAATTGAGGATTTGTCTTCTTTGTTTAAAAGTATGCTTATATGAGGAATGCTTTTGGTTCTCTTTAAAATATTTCCCATTTCCTCTTTGAGTCTCGTGATAACCTGCTTACCGCTTATAATCATGATGTGGACTATTATACAGCTATTTGAGCGTGATTTAAAGAACTCGCTATTTTGTTTTTTTTTACTATCCGGGTTGCTTATATATTTCAGGTACTGTATAATAAATTTAACTCAAAAAGGAGGTGTTTATGGGGTGGTCCCATAAAAGATACATTCCACTGCTACTTCTTATAGCAGTGACAGCCCTCCAGGCTGGAAAAAAGAGAGAGGAGGGCGGAGATAATAATCAAGTCATAATACTCAACACCCACACTCACAGGGTTGCAAGGTCCTCTGTGAAGCTGCATCCTAAGGTAGTAAAGGCCAGTCTTTCAGAGGACTTTGAGGCCGGAGTAATTCCATCTGAATGGACAGTGATAGACCGTGATGGTGATGGACATCAGTGGACAGCCTATAATAGTAGTTCATATGCTCATTCTGGAAATTATAGTGCAGCTGTCCAATATAACCCTTCTGGAAACGATGACTGGTTGATAACACCTGCTCTTATACCACAAACAGGTGATTCCTTCACATTTTGGGCTCGCTCTCATAGCAGTACTTATTTAGAAGATTTTGAGGTGCTTGTTTCTACAACCACACCCGAACCGGATAGCTTTGTGAGGATAGATTCAGTGGGGGGAGTACCTGACTCCTATACCTATTATGCCTATGATCTTTCTTCTTATGCTGGTGAAACCATATATGTGGCTATAAGATGTGTGTCGGTTGACGAGTTTTATCTCCATGTAGATGATGTTTCAGGTCCCACAGTTTACATAGTAGATACTATAGCTCCTACAATTGGTATTCTTCAGTCTCCCCGTCCACATTTTTATACAGGTATTGATGATCAGATAGTGGCAATTATAAGGGATGTGAGCGGTATTCAAACAGCCTCTCTTTCTTACTCCACAGATCTTGGTGTCACCTGGAACCCCGTTCCATTTACAGAGGTAGGAACAGATACTTTTGTAGGAAATATACCAGCTCAACCAAGAGGGAGCAAAGTTATATGGAAGGTTTTTGCAGAGGATAGTGCTGGTAACGCAGATAGCGTAATGAGTTATTATACAATAATGCCTTCTGGCAAAAAACTCATTGTGTACACATCCACTTCGGAGTTACTTCCTCTTTATCGCGCGTTGGTCCACAATGATATAGATACACTCCCTGACTATATGCAAAAGGGCGAATTGCTTACATATGCGGATTCCCTTCCTTACTGGACTGCTATACTTTATGGAGAGACAGGAAGGCTTGGGTCAGATACCCTTGATGCTATAAAGAATTTCCTGGAAGCAGGTACAGATACTTCCAGAAAAGTACTTGTTATTTTTGGCGATGACATAGGCTATTATGCTTCTGCTTATAATTACTTAGACAAGTTGCACCAGATTCTTAGAGTTGACTATATAAAAGACGACATGAGTTCTGCGACGGACACAGATACAATTATTGGAGTTACCGGTGACCCAATTTCCGATGGTATGCCTCCATTTGTCATATACTCACCATTCCCTGACATGGTGAAACCATGGACACCGTGGGAAGGAGTTGATTTACCATGGGCATTTATTGTTGATGAAAATGGTGATTCAGTTAATACACCAGCTGGAATAGTATATAATGGCCTGAAATACCAGGTATTCTACATGCCATATGAGGTTTCTGAGATAGCCTCACAAGAGTATGTGGATACGCTTATAAAAAGAATATACAATTTCGTGACAGCGAATGTAACTCCACCTATGCCCGACTGGTGTGGAATCCAGTGGCCACAGGCTGATACAGTAATTAAGGGAATAGACAGTGTTTCTCACATGATTTATGGACAGGTCTATAAGGCTGGTGTAACAGATGTTGGAGTTCAGGATAGCTCTAATTTCATAGTGGAATTAGGAGTAGGCCCAGAGGGAACAATGCCTAACGACTCAAGCTGGAGCTGGGTAAGAGCTGTGTTTAATACCGCGCATGGGAATGACGGTAATAACTATGAATACATGGCGCAAATAAACATAGACACACTTCCAGGCGGCGTGTATGACTATGCCTTCAGATTTTCCTATAATGGTGGCCCGTGGGTTTATGCTGACTGGGGCTCCTCTGGAGGATCTTCAGATGGTTATCAACCAGAAAACGCTGGTAAACTCTATGTAATTCCATTTGTAACTGTATATGATGTACAGGATACTTCAGATGTCACTTTCGCAGGCGACACTTCCAACTATTTCGGCCAGATGGTCGTTGTTTCAGGAGTAGTCACGGGAGTGTATTCTCGTGGATTCTTCCTTGAGGATCAGGCAGGTGGTGCATGGAGTGGAGTATGGATTTACAAAAACGGAGCAGATACAATAGTTCAAAGAGGAGACTCTGTAATAATAAAAGGTACAGTTTCTGAGCATTATGGACTTACAGAAATAATTCCGGATACAATAATGATTGTTGCAAGTGGTGTTGCCCTTCCTGCACCTGTATCAATTACTACCGGTGCTGCCAATAATGAGGCCTACGAAGGCGTGCTTCTTAGAGTGGTTAGTGCAAGATGTACCAATCCAGATCTTGGCTACGGAGAATGGCAGATTGATGACGGGACAGGTCCACTTAGAGTGGATGATATGGGTTATGCCTTTACGCCAGATACAGATTCACTCTATAACGTAACTGCTCCACTTTATTATTCCTACGGAAATTATAAACTTGAGCCAAGAGACTCTCTGGACATAGAACGTTTCTCCTATCCAGAAATTGTAATAAATGAATTATATTATGACTCTCCAGGAACTGACTCTGGTGTATTCATTGAACTCAAAGGTGAACCCGGGCAGTCCCTTGAAAATGTACATATATTTGGTATAAATGGCAATGGTGGTGTCATTTATGCAGATATAGACCTTACTGGCTGGACAATTGGTCCTTCCGGGTATTTTGTAATAGCAAAGGATTCTTCTGTCGCAAACGCTGATACAGTGGCAGGAGCCTCCGCGGATTATCAGAATGGCCCAGATAATGTGGTACTTGTGTATATTACACCTGCTGACACCACAGTTCTTGATGCCCTTGGGTATGGCAATTTCACTGCTACAGATACGTTTGTAGGAGAAGGTTCACCTGCACCAGATGCTCCAGAAGGGCTTTCACTTCAGAGAATTCCTGATGGGAATGATACAGATGATAACTCAGCGGACTTCAGGGCACTTATGCCAACCCCAGGCGTTATGAATGGTGAGGCTGTAGTTTTTGAGGACAATTTTGATGATGATACCCTTAGATGGACAGGTAATTGGGCAAAGACAGGTAGCACCTATCACAGTCCAGATTCATCATTTACAGATTCTCCGAGTGGAAATTATCCCAACAATGCAACTCTTGTTGGTGAGATCAATCAGGATATAGATCTCACCTCATATTATGGAGCAAGGCTCAAATTCTGGACAAAATATGCTCTTGAAGAAGGCTGGGATTCTGTACATTTGCAAATCTCCACAGATGGTGGAGCTACATGGCACGATGTGAAGGCTTATACAGGGACTGTGAGTGATTGGACGCAGGAAATAATAGATCTTGGTGCATATGCAGGTAAAGTAATAAGGGTTAGATTTGTGCTTATAAGCGATGCCGCTGTTAACGAGGATGGTATGTACATTGATGATGTAGAACTTACAGGCAGCATGATAGACGATGGAGCTCCGGCAATTCATCATACACCACCAGCTATTAGCCAGGACATTATTGGTGACTTTATTGCAGTAGCAACTATAATTGATCCTTCTCCACTTGCTATAGATTCCCTCTACTATAAAGCAGATACAATGGCAGACTTTACGGCAATTGCACCTGACAGCGTTGTAGATACCCTCTCCTATTTCACCATTCCCGCCCAGAGAATAGGTGCAAGGGTAGATTATTACTTTGTAGCAGCAGACACAGCTATGAACAGGGCACAGACTGATGTTTATACCTATTATCAGGGTATCAAATTCATCTACGACGATGGCGACCCGCAGTATTATATGCCAATTGACTCTACAACAAATATTGCTGTAGCAGTGACAGGAAGGCCGGATACAGGAATTGCCATAAGTGCGATGATGGTTCTCCACTATTACTCACCCTCTCAAGGAGTGACAGGTGGAAATTATAGAGTTCACGTTTACGATCGCAGCTTCAATGACATTATTACACCATTTATTGCAAGAGAGGATACCGATCAGGGGAATGTTTTCTGGAATGTAATTGACCTCACTCAGCACAATGGAGGAGAGCCCATTTATCTTACCTATAATGATACTGTATATCTCGGAATAGAAGGAATGGACAACGGTGCAGACACTGTTGCACTTATGCTG
>JALVLE010000038.1 GCA_027033555.1 Caldifarciminota bacterium
TTTAAGCTCCAGATTTATTATTTTAGCCGCCCTTTCAAGTGCTTTATCCACTGGCAATACGCCTCTTAACGCATACTCAAGCCCCTCTGTGGAAAGATACCTCCTTCCAGTAAACCATGCAGGATTGTTTGGCTCAAAATCACAATAAGCAACCTGCTTCATCGCACGTTCCATGCCAGGAACCCTTTTAAAGAACTCCTTCATAGCAGGCTCATTAAAAGCACTCTTTGTAAGGGGTAAATATCCTGTATGTATTGACCAATAAGCCTGTATATCAGGCCTAAGAAAGAATTTAAGAAAATCAACCGCATTTTTTCTCTGCCATTCTGGCACCTCTTTATACAATGTTACATTTGTACCTGAAACAATAACAGTACTATCCCCTGTAACTGAATCTTTTGGAATAGGTGCAATTCCAAGGTCAAAATTTATTTTGTCCTTCATAAAACTATACGAAACAATTGTTCCCCACACCATTGCCACTTTACCGGCAGCAAAATCATCCTGATGTTTGTAACCTGTGGTAATATAAGCGCAACTATCTTTATATACAAGATCATAAAGATACTGGAGAGCCCATTTTCCTGCATCTGAATCAAAAACAGCAGAATCCCCCACAATAAGCCTCCCTCCCCTCTGATAGAGCAACGTGGCGAACATCCACACGTCAATAACAAAAGCAGTACCATATATATCGGGCACACCATCCCCATCTTTATCAATTGTTAGTCTTTTTGCAACCCGTCTGAATTCCTGCCAGGTTCGGGGGAAGGAATCAATCCCATACTCTTTGAAAATGTCTTTATTATAATAATATACTGGCACACTCTTGTTAAAGGGAAAGGTTATAAGCTTATTATCCCAGGTATTATCTCTGATAAGCGGAGGAAAAATGTCCTCAAGAACACTATCAGGAATCATACTCTTATAATTCTCCATGGGTACAATTTTACCTGCATCCAGAAGCTCCGAAGTCCAGGATTCATATACCTGCGAAAAGGTTGGAGGACGTGATGATGCAACCGCTCCCATTATTTTCTGTGACAGAGTTGCATAATTCCCCAGGTTAACCTGAATAATCTTAAGAGAATCTGGTTTATTTTTATTGTACTCATTTATTATGTGTGTAAGTGCCTCACCAAGTGGACCTCCCATGGCGTGCCAGAAAACCGTTCTGTTGGAATTTTTGGGGGCACATGATAGAATAAATAGGACAAAAAGCAAAAACAAGCTACTTCTTTTCCTTACCATTTTTACCCCTCACTTCTCCATTTTTCTGTGGAACGCCAATAGGCATTGAATAGGTAAGTGCATATCTGAGATTGGCTCCCTGCTCAAAGCTATAAATATTATGGTCATCTGATACATCTATCTTAAAATTTCCTATATGGAAACCGGCTCCATAGGTTATACCTTCCCTGACACCTTCTTTATCCAAAAAGTAACCTATCCTAAAACTCAGAAGATCATAGAAAGAATACTCCACGCCAATATGTTTCCATGCCTCATTTAAAACGTATTTGAAACCTTTATTCTCGTAATCATTGGTTATACCTACCAGAATCTTATTAATATCTGCTGCTACCTGGATGCTGTGATAAGGTAGTTTTAATTTAAATCCCAACCCCAGGCGCATAAGATAAGGCAGAGGATCTCTTTCCTCTGCCTGAGAAGAGTATTTGAGCCCAGGGCCAAAATTATCCAGAGAAAGGCCAAAAGTGGTTTTAAAATCATACCATTTGGTGGAGGAAAACTCTTTGTGCCTGTGAGCCACCTCGTATAAAAGGGAATACCCCATTGCAAAAGTGGCACCCTTGCCTCCATTTTCAATTCCCGTAGCCTTTCTCAGAATCTCTGCTGGTGCAAGAAAGGAGTATATAAACTTAATATTTATTCCAACATCCAGCTTTTTATTGACCGGATAAGCATATGCAGCATTTACAGCCACATCATAAGGTCTCCATTCACCATAGTACTCACCATTTTGCCCTTCCCCTACAAAAAG
>JALVLE010000039.1 GCA_027033555.1 Caldifarciminota bacterium
GGATGGAGATTCTATACCTGATGATTCTGTCAGAGTGAAAGATAGAGTGAGAGTGGTGACCTATCCCAGAAAACCGCTGTATTTGCAGGAGTTTAAAATATCCAGGAGAGTAGTGGATGAAAGTACCCCCCTTTCCGTGTCCTTTGCAGTTACTGATTATTCATTTGCTAAAGTTTACATTTATTCAGAACAGGGCAAAAAGATATACGAATGGCATTTTGAAGGCATTGAGCCTGATGTTAAAAACACTATTACCTGGGTGCCTTCTGACAATTTGCCCGAGGGGATTTATTATGTAATAATTGATGTGAACGATATTATAAGAAGCAAGAAGGCGTTCTTTTTAAAAAGATAGCTATTTTTTCCTTATAAATCTTTCTTTTAACCCCTTCTGGAGAATTTTTTCTTCAAGAATCCTGGTTTTAGGGTCATGTCTATAACCTGATGCAAATGGAATAATGTCATTGAGCCCAAATAATTCGGATATGGATTTCATGAATAATTCTCTGATGTATTTGCCAAGTATGCCTGCGAGCATAATTGGCAGGTACTCTTCATCTCCGTTCAAGAGAAAATAAAGTTCGCTATCTTTTATTTTGTAGTAGGAGATGTGATGCTTTTCCTCTATGACCTCTACATCTTCCCCGCCTACGAAAAAGAAACCCTGATAGAATTTGGTACCACCAATTTTGCCCATCATATAGACTCTGGATGGGAGTTTTTCCCTTACACGTTTAAATCCAAGAAAATCTATAAATGCCTTATTGCCAAACCTGTTCACCAATGTGTTAAAATTCAGTGCATCAATTACCTCTACATATACATCTTTTATTTTTATTCCTTGTAGCAAGGATTCATTGAAAGTTATAGTATCCCCCCACACAGGAAGTTTGAAATTAACAAGATCATGTGGCGTGTAGTTTGTTATACTCTCCAGAAGAGAGTAAAAATCCTCACCCTTTTTACCGGCAAGTCTCAACAGATGCAGCGCTATTTGTTCTCCCTTTTTGTAGCTTTTGAGATTCCGTTTGAACACCCTTTTTGAATCCTCAATTATTCCATTGAATCCAATAATTTCACGCTTTAGGGAATAAATGGAATCAAAAGATGTTTGAATTTGAATACCTGTTACTATAAGAGGACCTATCAAAGGGCCATAACCATTTTCGTCAATTCCGGTTATTGTTATCTCAGGCCCATAAAAGATAAATTTTTCTTCCTTCATAATAAAAACGCCCCCGGCAGGATTCGAACCTGCTACCTGCGGTTTAGGAAACCGCCGCTCTGTCCTAATGAGCTACGGGGGCTAATATCGTATCTCAAAACCTGGGAGATCATCAGGTAAAGAAACATAACTTTTTGTTATGCTATCAACCCTGGCAAGAAAAGGACCCTGTTTTAATCGTTCTATAAATTCAGCCTCATTTTCGTTAGGAATATAGACCACTTCCACGCTACCATCAGGCAAGTTTCTAACATATCCTTTAATTCCGTATTTCTGTGCCTCTCTCATGGTAAAATATCTATAACCCACTCCCTGAACTCTTCCTTTAATTAAAAGCCGCACTCCCTGTGCCACTTATAAATTATAAAGCCTTAAATAAAAACTTCAAATGGGAAATAAAAACAGACACTTGGGAGGACTTGCCGAATTGTGGATAATTTTTCTACCTATGTGAGTTTTTCTGCTTCGCTTTTTATTGAAAGCAAAATCGTTGCGCTTCTGATTTAATTAGATATGTCTCATTATTAGTTGAGAAACAAGGTTCTCTTGACAAAATTTCGTCATAACTTTATAATTGTTTATGTAATTTTAAGGTGGAGCTTGAGGGGTGAAATGATAGGAGGGAAGATTTTAAAAAACAAAAAGGAGGTAGAATATGATATGAAGAACAAATACAGCATGAGAAAAAAGAGGAAAAAGGTGTCCATATGGGCAATAATGCCCATGGTGATGGTGGTGCTGATGGTTGGTATGAGTGGATGCAGAAAAACCATAACAGG
>JALVLE010000040.1 GCA_027033555.1 Caldifarciminota bacterium
GTACAATGTTGGAGAGAGGAGCGAGATAGGTGTAAGGATATACGATGTACAGGGAAGGGAAGTGAGGAGTGAGAGGTTGAGAGTAGAAGGCAGAGGCAGAGTTGTTGTCCCTGTAAGTGACCTGCCTGCTGGAGTTTACAATCTTGTGGCTACTACGAGGAAAGAGAGAGTATTTGCACGTTTCATAGTGGTGAAATAGTGCTTCCCTTTTAAGGCCTTTTAAAAGGAGGGGCGACCTTGACAGGTCGCCCCTCCTGCTTTTTAATATGTCCATGAAGCGAATTTTTGAGTATATTTATGAAGGCATAAATCTTGCCCTTGATTATCTGGAATCAGCTTACCTTATAACCATTGTCTTACTCGGGTTAATAGTGTATTCCAGGTTTCACTCTGTATTCGTGACTATTTTGGTCTTTTTTATAATGTGTATTATAGGGAGTAGACTCCTTGAGAACACATTTTTTCTCATTGTGGGTTTCTTTGTTATGTTATTAATTGGAAGCTTGTATTATACCCATTCTTTATGGTTATTTTCTCTTTTTTATGTAGCACTTGTATATACTTACTGGTACCATTATGGAAAAGACCCTCCTCTTGGCTCAGTGAAAGTGGAATATTCCCCAGGAGAGGAGCTTGACCCTCTTACAGCTTCATTTCTGCTCAAAGAAGAAATAGATGCCTTTGATATTGTGGCGACCCTTTATAACTTAATTAGAAAGGGGCACCTTGAGGTTGAGGTACAGAAACATGATATATATCTTAAGAAAAGGCCTTCTGATAAGCCCCTTACTCCACCGGAGCAGTTTTTAATGGATAGAATATTTGTAATGACCGGAATTGAAATAGCGTCCATGGGCATAAGATTAAAAGAAAACGAGTTCCCTCAAATAGTCAGTTTCGGACATGTGCTTAAAAGTATTCTGGACTGGCTCCCTGCAATGGAAAGAATGATTCAAAAACATGTGGTGGAGGCCGGTTTCTATGATTTTGCACCGGTGGAGCAGAAAAAGTTTACCCGGTATTTATCTTTTATTCTTTTAGTTGTGTTTTTGGGAGGTATAAGCCTATTCCTTCCATTTATAATGGCCAGATATAAGGGAGGGGAAATTCTAACTAATCTCATTCTTCCCGGCCTTATGCCTCCGGTTGCAACCTATGTTTTGTCTTTATATGTTACGAAAAGGACTGAGAAAGGCATGACTGCGTATAAAAGAGTAAGGGGGTTCAGAGAGTTTTTAAAAAGAGTTGAAAAACCCCGGCTTATTTGGCTTATAAAGCAAAATAGTGTTGATGTGGAGGAGTTATTTGTGTATATGGTTTCTCTAAGGGTTATGGGATTTTTGGAGAAACTGAAGATTGTGCTTCTGGATTTTAGGGATTTGAATGAGCGCATTAAGGTATATATCCGGCTCCATAATTTTATTGTTAAAAACATTAAAGAGGCAATCCGAAAAAGGCAAAGGGAGAAAAGATTATCGCAGGGAATTTTGGAGATGTTTGATGATGCGTTTTACCTGTAGTTTTTCTTACGCCTCTTTGTTTCCATTATAATTTTTATATGCTGAAGTTATTGGTTTTACTGTTTATCTTAGGACGAGGGGAAAGCTATGAAGCCCTTTTGCAGGAAGGGATAAATTATGGCTATAGGGAAAAATACGCAGAAGCATTTGCTTTGTTTAACCTTGCTATTCAAAAGAAGCCTGATTATCCTGCTGCATACCTCTATAAAGCGGCTTTGCTGGATCTTTATATGATTGACTTTACAGACGACAGCAAGGAAAAGGATTTTTTCATTCTTCTGAATAAGGCAATAAAATACTCTGATAGGCTAATAAAATCCGGGGATAGAAAAACAAAAGCTCTTGGATATTTCTTTAAAGGCTCTGCTTATATGTACGCTGCTTTGCGGTATGGGAGAAAGAAAAGCTACATAAATGCAGCCAATGCGGGGGTAAGAGCATTAAAGCTTCTTATGAAAGTTCCAAAATACGATTCAACTCTATATGATGTATATCTCCCACTTGGGGTATATTCCTATGCGGTGAACAAACTCCCAAAGGGATTGCGGTTTTTAAAGGTGTTTCTTCCAGATGCAACGAATAAGGAAAAGGCCATTGAGATGATTGAGCTCGCTGCGAGGAAGGGACGATATGTCAAAATTCTCGCAAAGGATGCCCTTGCTTGGGTGCTGGCATACGACGGACAGAGGGAAAAATCCATTAAAGTTGCAAGGGAGCTTGTCAGGGAGTATCCTGGCACACGCGCTTTTAACTGGACACTTGCATATGCCCTGAAGAGGGCTGGGAGGTGGAAAGAGGCGGAGCTTGTGCACAGGGTAATTCTCTATCTTACTCTGAGGGACCAGGCAAATTATCCTTATAATGTTGCCCTTGCCCTTTATGCACTCTCTATATGCGAATATGTGCTCGGTAAAAAGCTTTATGCCATTGTTTATCTTGATATAGCCAGAGAATATTTAAAAGATGCGAGAGATATTCCCGAAAAGAGGTATCTTGCAAAAAAAATTTCTCGTCTTGAGAAAAGGCTTGAGAAGTATAAAAGGTTTATTGATGAGAAGAAAAAGCGGGAGCTTATAGATGAACTACACAACTATGGGGCGTAAAATTTTTATAACACGCAAGTTGCCCGGGAAAGCAATAGAATTTTTAAGTGCAAAATATGAGGTGGATGTATGGGAGAAAGAAGAAAGAATTACAAAGGAAGAGTTAAAAAAGCGAATAAAAGATAAAAATGCACTTATTTCCCTTCTTTCTGATAAAATTGATAGAGAAGTGATTGATAGTGCTCCGGCTCTCAGAATCATAGCCAATTATGCGGTGGGATATGACAACATTGACGTTAAGTATGCTACTTCAAAAGGTATATTTGTAACAAATACGCCAGACGTATTAACAGATGCAACAAGTGAACTTGCGTGGGCATTGCTTCTTTCTGTGGCAAGGAGGGTGGTAGAAGCAGATAGATTTACCAGAGAAGGTAAGTTTAAGGGGTGGGAACCTGATCTGTTCCTGGGAAAAGAGGTTACGGGAAGTAGAATTGGAGTGATAGGCGTGGGTAGGATAGGCAGGAGTTTCATGAAAAAGGGAGCCGGTTTTGATATAAACTGGTGTTATTACTCCCGTAAAAGAAAAAAAGATGTTGAAGAGAAATTTGGTGCAGAATATACCGACCCTTTACGTATGTTTGAAATTTGTGATTTTATTTCCCTGCATGTGCCCTTATCTTCGGAGACCTACCATATGATTGGTAAAAAGCATTTTGACAGGGCAAGAGGGGTAATACTTATAAATACATCTCGTGGTGCTGTAGTTGATGAGAAAGAAATGATAAAAGCCCTTAAAGATGGGAGATTGCTTGGAGCAGGTCTTGATGTGTATGAACATGAGCCAGAGGTACCTGAGGAACTTAAAGCAATGGATAATGTGGTCCTTTTACCCCATATAGGGAGTGCTACACGCAAAACAAGAGAGAAGATGGCAATGATGGTGGCAGAAAATGTGGATGCTGCGCTTTCTGGAAAAATCCCTCCATGTCTTGTAAATCCAGAAGTACTTAAAAAATGAAAGAAGTGGTACTTGAGAATGTATATTTTGAAAAAAACGGAAGAACAATTCTTGAGGACATTAACCTTGAGATAGAAACTGGCGAGTTTGTGTTTATAGTTGGTCCTACGGGAGCGGGTAAATCATCTCTTTTAAAACTCCTGTATTTTGAAGAGTATCCTACTAAGGGCAAGCTCCAGATAATGGGGTATAATTATAAAAAAATAAACAAAAAGACCATGCTTATTGTGCGAAGAAATCTCGGAATTGTTTTCCAGGATCTAAGGCTGCTTAATGATAGAACCGCTTATGATAATGTTGCCCTGCCTCTTGAAATAGACAAGGCACATTTTGTGCATGAAAGGATACATGATACTCTGAGAAGGCTCGGTATATTACATAAGGCTTCAAATTATGCCCAGAGCCTTTCCCAGGGGGAAAGGCAGAAGGTAGCAATTGCAAGAGCTCTTGTAAGAAGACCGAGAATATTTATAGCCGATGAGCCCACAGCACACATTTACAAGAGGGAGAAGCCTGATATAATAAAAATGTTTATGGAGTTAAATTCTCAGGGTACTACATGTATAATAGCCACTCATGATCAGAGTATTGTTGAGATGGTTCCATATGCAATCAGGATACATATTGAAAACGGAAGGCTGGAATATCTATGAGAATAGGTTTTTTCTTTGGAGAAGTTAAAAGAATATACAGGGAGGCTTTTGCTTCTCTGGTTTTTATAGGGATTACAGCTCTTTTTCTCTCCGTTCTTCTTAACCTTTTTATTGGTGGATATATATACACGCGGAAAGTTACAATGAGAAATAGTGTTTATCTAAAAGCAAGGGTATATCTTAAAGAAGATACAGAAAGTGGAATAAAGAAGCTCTTTTCTGTTTTATTAAAGTATAATCCCTATGTGGATTCAGTAAGTTTTATAAACAAAAAGAGGGCGGAGGAGGAGTTTAAGAAAAACTTTCCTGAATTTGGAGATCTACTCAAGCTTTTTTCTACAAATCCTCTACCAGAAAACTATGAGCTTTATCTTAATTACACATTGCTGTCTCAGGATAGACTGAACCATTTTAAAAAAGAAATACAGGCTTTTCCTTTTGTTGATGAAGTGTATCTCCAGGGATTGTTCGTATTCAGGTTCTTTCTCCTTGAGAAGATAACATATTTTATCCTTGTGAGTTTTGTTATTATGTTTTTCTTTATTCTTTCAATGATTACAAGAGGAAGTATAAGGGCAGCAGTAGAGAGGAAAAGGGACCTTTTAAAGGTTTACTGGCTTTTAGGTGGTAACACGGAAGACCTCATAGGACCTTTTCAGGTCGCAGGACTTTTGTCAGGAGTTTTAGGCAGTGCATTTGCTTCTCTTTTGTTATATGTGCCCTTTGTATTTTTTACCATCCCTCTCTGGACGCTTAGTATTGCTCCTTTTCTTACAGCATTTATTATAATTATAGTCGTAAGAGAGGTGATAGAGGTCTCTATAAGTTAACATGAGGATACTTTTACTGTTTTTTTTATTCGCTTCTCAAATAATAAGATATAAAAATAATTTAAAAAAGCTGAAAAGGGATTTGAACAGGGCAAAAGCGAGGCTACAGGAAATTAAAGAAGAAAAAAAAGATATAATAGATGAGCTCAGGTATCTTGAAAAAAAAGAAGAGGCTATTTTGAAATTTCTTGATTTTTTAAACAAAAGTTCAGATAAACTGTCCTCCGAGCTTGATACACTTGATCAGGAAATAAAAACAAGAGAAGAGATACTCGCCAGAGACAGAGATGAAATAAAATCAAGTGTGGTGTTGTTGTACAAATTAAGCAGCCTCAATGAGCCTGTGAGGTATTATCTTTTTTTGCCTAATGAGGAAAAGAGAGCAAGATACAGAGTGTTTCTTAACGACTATTTGAAAAGAGTTGTAGTATTCAGAAGAAATGAGTATGAAAGAGTAATACAGGAATACAGGGAGCTTGCAGAGATAAAGAGACTGAAAGAGGAGCATCTTGCGCTTCTACTCTCAATGAAGGATGAAGAGGATCGGGAAAGAATGGAGCTCAAAGAGATCAGAGCTGAAAAAGAAGCGTACCTGAGAAACCTTAAAGAGAGGGAAAAAAGAGAGAGAAAAAGGATAAAAAGACTACTCGCCTCCATAAGAAAAATGGAACGCCTCATTAGGAAACTGGAAAGGGAGCGTGCAAGGTTGAGGAAGAAACGGGGTATTATTGCCAAAAAACCAAAGGGTACATATATTTGGCCTGTGCGTGGTAGAATAGTCTCATATTATGGCACCATTTGGCATCCAAAATACAAAACAAAGGTTAAAAATAACGGGATTGATATAAAGGTGTCTTCTCCTTTTACTCCGGTTAAATCTATTGAAAAAGGCACAGTAATATTTGCAGAACCATATCTGGGGTATGGAAACACGATTATAATTGACCATGGGGGATTCTTCACAGTTTATACGCAGCTTGCATCTAT
>JALVLE010000041.1 GCA_027033555.1 Caldifarciminota bacterium
AAAGTCTCGCAAATTCGTATAAATCTTTTGGTACTAACTTGATTCCGCCAGCCACTTTCCTCAGGTCAACCACCACAACCTTGCTTCCCTTCATAGCAACCATTTTCCCGAATTCACCATTTTCCACAAGTTCCACCGCTTTCACACCAAGTAGCATGGGAGTTGTTCTGTCTATTGCCACAGGAGATCCGCCTCTCTGAAGATAGCCCAGAACTACATGTTTGGCGGTATAGCCGGTGCGCTCCTGCAAAATTTTTGCAAGTTTTTCTGCAACTCCTCCGACTTTTACATGTCCATATTCGTCAACAATTTTTGCGTGCTTCTCGTCTTCTTCTGAGAGCCTTACACCTTCTGCTACTGCTATTACTGCAAACTGTTCTCCTCTGCCGTATTTCTCTTTAATCACCCTCACTATGTCATCAATATCTGGCTTTACTTCGGGTATAAGAATATAATTTGCCCCTCCTGCAAGCCCGCCGTACAGGGCAATCCATCCTGAGTGTCTCCCCATTATTTCAACAACCATAATTCTTCTGTGGGATTTGGCAGTTGTGGCAAGCTTTTCTATTGAATCTGCCACAATGGAAACGGCAGTTTGGAATCCGATTGTGTATTCTGTTTCAAGTACATCGTGGTCAATTGTTTTTGGTATGCCCACTGCTGGTATTCCTGCCTCATAAAGCTTCGCAGCGGCTCCAAGTGTATCTTCTCCTCCTATAGCTATTACTGCGTCAAATCCAAGTTCTTTGAAGTTTTTAATGGCTTTTTGTTTCGTTTCTTCATCCTTTACAGGGTTGGTTCTGGAAGTTCCTATTATAGTCCCGCCCTGAGAATAGGAGTTTCTAACGGTTTCTTTCCGCAGTTCTCTAAATTGTTCTTCTAAAAGGCCTTTCCAGCCGTCAATAAAGCCAAAAACCCTGTGCCCTCCGTATTCTGCACGATACACTATGCCCTCTATTGCGGCATTAAGCCCTTGTGCATCCCCTCCGCCAGTAAGTACCGCAATTCTAAGACTTCTTCTTTCCATTTTTGTCTCTTTTTTTCCTGTGTTTTTTTTGGCAGTCATTTTATGCCTTACCTCTTGATCCAAATAGCTGTATCTTTGATTTTACAGTTTCCTTAACCACTTCCATACCTGCCCCGAGATACTTTCTGGGATCAAAGATGGTGGGATTTTCAGCCATATACTTTCTCACACCAAGGAGGAACGACAGTCTTAAATCTGTGTCAATGTTTATTTTTCTTATTCCTGCTTCTATAGCTTTTTGTATTTCTTCGTCTGGCACGCCCTTGGCTTTTCCGAGGTCAACACCAAGCTCCTTTAGTCCTTCTAATATGTGAGCAGGTACACCGGAGGCTCCATGTAAAACAAGTGGAATACCTACCAGTTCCTTTATCTTTTTTATTCTTTCTATATCAAGTTTAGCTTCCCCTTTGAATTTATAGGCTCCGTGTGATGTGCCTACTGCAACGGCAAGTGCATCCACACCAGTCTCTTCTACAAATTTTTGGGCATCGTCAGGATCAGTGTAAATGGCCACATCACTCTCCACTTCATCTTCTTTTCCAAGAAGTCTACCCAATTCTGCTTCTACAGTAATTCCAATTGCATGAGCGATTTTAACAATTTCAGAGGTAAGTTTCACGTTTTCCTCGTATGGTTTATCCGATGCGTCAATCATAACGGACGTGAACCCGTGTCTGATTGCGGTCATAATCTTTTCAAAATGTTTTCCATGGTCAAGATGCAGTGCAATGGGAATGTGAGTTTTTGAAGCTGCAATTTGAACCATCTCTGATAAAAATTCAACTCCTGCGTATTTCATTGCCCCTTCTGATACAGCTATTATTAAAGGAGAGTTTTCTTCTTCGCCTGCTTTTACAATGGCTTTTAAAAATTCAAGATTATTTATATTAAATGCTCCTACTGCGTATCGCTTTCTATCCGCATCTTCAAGGATTTCTTTCATTGTGACAAGCGCCATGGT
>JALVLE010000042.1 GCA_027033555.1 Caldifarciminota bacterium
TATTTGCCAGGATTAAGCTTCAACTCAATCTCTGAAAAATCCTGCAGGTTATCAAACTCAAAAACAATTTCCCCTTTTTCATTTTTAACCAATAAATGCGCATTTTTAATACCATCTCCGTAATAAAACTTCATATTTTCCCTTTCAATCACCACTTTTATATACAAAGGCATTTTTAATTCAGCCCTCCTTACAATGGGGAGGGATTGGACCTCCCCATTTGTCTCACTTACCTGTCACTATGACTTTTCCTTTAAAGGTCTTATCCTTGTATTTGAGAATATAAAGATATACACCTTTTGAGAGACTTCCCACACTGGCCCTGTGCTCACCTTTTTCAAGTATCCCATTATAGACCATTTTCACTCTCCTACCTGTTACATCAAAGATGCCAAGATAAACATTGCTTCTGCGGGGGATGTAGAGACTTATGTTGATGGACTTTCTTGAGATTGGTTTTATTTGAAAGTTGAAGACATTTTGCGCAACGTGTTCCTCTATTCCAGTTGCACCTGCTGTAAACTCGTATGTGACAGAAGGAGCATTTTCAGGAGATGACTTTGCATTACCTGCAACATCATAGATAACCACATAATAGTGAACAGTATCGTAGGCAATGTTCACCTCTGGAATAAATCCACTATACGCCCCATCTGAGAATACAGCATCCATTCCCACAAACCCTGTATCCTCCATTCTTCTATAATAAAATCTTACATTTCCTATACCGGAGAGTGAATCTGCTGGATAGACCTTAACTTCAAATGGACCTCTAATAGATGTATCCTGAAGGATTGTAAGTGAGTCCACCCAGGGCAGTCCTCTATCAACCCCAAATGTCACAACCTGACTGTAATCACTCGTGTTACCAACAGAATCCTCTGCCCTTACCCTAATATAGAACTTTCCATCAGATGAAGGTGTGAATATAAATGTCGTGTCAAGTGAAAAAGTATCAATAAGGAGGCTGCCGAAGGCACTGTCTTCGGATATTTCCACCCTGTAAAATACAGGGCTCTTGTAATTGAACTCTCTGTCATCTACAAGTCTTCTGAAGAAGTTATTATGTGAAGTTTTGAGTGATTTAAGTGAAACAAAACCACCTGATTGATGTATGTTATTCAACTTACTAACATGATTCCATTCTATTTTCACAGAATCTGCACCTGTCCAATCTCCACTGTGAGGATTCAGAATTTCCACCTCATTCGGTGCCAGGGTATCAACCTCAGTCTGGATAACATAGATTTTGCCGTCATAGGTCGTTGCATACATTTCAATGTAACCATCACGATTAATATCTCCCTCTATGAGAGACACAACAGGAGAACCAAGATCAAAAACTGCCTTTTGAATGAAACTGTCAGGGGCAACCTGTGTAAATGAATACACCTTTCCATCAGAGGAGGAGGCAAATATTTTAGGTTCTGCCATGTTATCAAGGTCACCTACCACCACGTCAGTAAAGTATCCATCATCTGTATGACCTATAAGGTCATATCCATAGTAGGTTATCATATAAAGGTTACCAAGTAGCGAATCTCCTACAAACAACCGTCCGAAGGAATTCCCATGGGGATACGGAAGAGCCTTGAGTAGCATTACATTATCCTGCCCGTTGAGCACGCTGAGAATATCAACAGCATGATAACCTGGCGACAGGTCAACTTTATATACATGTATGCCCTCAGACGTTCCCACTCCCATATATACATTATAAGAGTGTGAAGCTATAATACCCCTCTCAACCCTGTTTACAATTCCACTTACTGGTAGAGTTCCTTCATAGACGGAATTTGCCCTCCATCCACCGTGATTTTCTATCATCTCGTAGTGATATACATCTTTGTTTTCGCTGGCATTCAGCGCTATTAAAATACCATTATCCCCATCTCCATCCATATCGGATATAATAGCACCTTTTGCAAGATTGTAAGTTTCCGAGGCTGTAAGAAATGCTGTATCTATGTGCCACATGGCTC
>JALVLE010000043.1 GCA_027033555.1 Caldifarciminota bacterium
AATCTCAGGTTCTATCTCGTCAAACAATCCGAAAATCATATGAGCTATTACGTGAATACCCCTTTGCTTGGCTCGTAAAATGGCATCAATTGAGTCGGAAGGGGTATGGAATCTTCGCGATTTCCGAAGTGCTTTGTAATTAAAACTCTGGACCCCAATCTCAAGCATCACAAAATACTCTTTTTGAAGTTCAGCCAGCACATCCAGGACATCTTCACCCAGAAGGTCAGGACGCGTTGACACCGATATACCTATTATATCTTGGCTCGCGGAAAGCCCTTCTCTATACAGCTGCCTCAGTTTTTCAGGCTCTGCGTATGTATTACTATAAGCCTGAAAATACACAATGAATTTCTGGGCACCATAAGATTTTTTTAACTTTTCCATCCCATCCAGGACCTGCTCTTTTACAGAAATATCCGGGTTGACATAAGAGGCTCGTGCCCCCTCCTCATCACAAAAAATGCATCCACCAGTTGATAGAGTTCCATCCCTGTTGGGACAGGTAAAACCCGCATCTACAGAAACTCTATAGACTTTCGCACCAAATTTTTCCCTGAAAAACTGGGAGGCTTTACGGTATAGCATTAAGAATCAAGTTTTTTAAGGGGCCTGTCAATATGATGATACGTTTCTTTTTCTTCTTCCTCTTTCCTATGGGTAAAGAACTTATACAGAGAGTTTCCAGACTTTTCAACGAACCATGGAATGAACTTAATTATGAGAATAAACAATATGACAGCCCCTACGAGCAGAATAAAAAATCCAACAAAAGAGGCCAGAGAATCGGCTATGGCATTCTGATGCCTTGATTTGATAAGTTCCTGCAAATGTTTTATTGTTTCCATTATCTTCCCAATAACTCAAGCGCCTCTGGCAAATTTAAGTTTATATTGTCTATCTGAAGATTGTATTTTTTACTATCCATAATGCCCAAATATACTTCCCCGCTCTTTAATCTGACCTTTTCTTTCAACACACCTCCGCTTGAAATCACAACATTTACAGAGTCCCCTTCTTCCTCTGCTCGCAGAAGAAACACATGATACTCAGAAGTTGTAAATAAAGGTGCAATTTCAACTGTCTGATTATTAAGTGTCACCATATTACATGGTTTAAGATTCCCGGTAGCTGTGGTGGGATATAAAACAAGACCTTTACCCTTATAAACATTAAGAAAACCATTACACTCTCCGGTCCTTACGTTCCCCCATTTTACCTCTTTTTTGTAAACTGCTACAAATACAGGTGAATACAGATACATTCCAGAGACCACCGGCATACCGGTAAGTTTTATCTTTTTACCGTCCACATAAAACTGGTATAATGTTTCAGCAGGTTTTCTCTTACCAAAAATCCACTCTTGCAGTAATGAAACTTTATATTTATCAAACTTAAGCAGATTCACCATCATCTGCATATGGGAGCGAGACCCATTTTCACATACACCATTTAACTTTCCAATGTTTCCATTCCCTATATTTACTACCGCTGGTTTTACACCTCCACCAAACAATGTGATAAAAAGCAAAAAATACACCAACATTTCCCTCCCGAATGTGTATATTTTACGCTAATCTTAGAGAAATATCAAGTTCTATATTACATTTCTACTTTCTTGTGTTCTTTGAAGGAGACTTTTTTACTGGAACGACTCTGAAATCATCAAAAAATACGTAGCTATCTGCCTTTGACCACAACCCTATTTTACCTGAGATAGGAGTTTTATTCACGTAATTTATGTATTTTTTGCCGTTTAGATACCCTTCAATACGCCTTCCTCTGATTACCACCTTTAGCGTGTGCCAGATTCTGGAAGGGGTTTTCACACCTCTTATCCATTGAACCACACTTCTTTTCCCGTGCTTCATTCTGAATAGAACAAGATTGTTTTCAAGTGGATTTGCTCTCACTACAAGATAATCTCCATTCGGTTTTATATCAAAGGCAATGCCGGCTGCCCTATCTATTCTGCCACTTAT
>JALVLE010000044.1 GCA_027033555.1 Caldifarciminota bacterium
TTTTCAATTTTAGCCATCTTCCAGCAGTGATTGTTGTGCCCGAACGGGAAATACCCGGTAGTATGGCAAGAACCTGTGCAATTCCAATCAAAAAAGCCACAAGCGGAGAATTTTCTCTCTCTTTTACTACATATTTTTCCGCAAAATAATATGTGCCGAGAATTATTCCATTAAGGAGAAAAGTCCATGTGAGATATGAGGATGAATCAAATATGCTCTCAATTCTGTCATTAAACAGAACACCAACTATGGCAGCAGGAATTGTTCCAATTATAATGAGCAAGAGAGGATTTTTATTTCCACCCTTCAGTGTTAAAAGCGAAAGCAGCTTTTTATTAAAATATACTATCACAGCCAAAAGCGTTGCAAGATGGAGCACGATCTCAAGTGTGTTTCCTCTGGGATTGTATTTTAAAAATCTCTCAACCATAACCATATGCCCTGAACTTGACACAGGTAGGAACTCTGTAATCCCCTGCACCATGGCCACTATAAACATCTTAATAAACATTCCTGCCCTCATGTAGTATTTTTTTTATTTTATTTAAGATATCCAGCGCTTCACTTACTTCCTTTTGTATATCCTCGCTTAATGAATACTCCGCTGACCTCAAAAGCACACTCCTTCCCTCATCTTTTATCAGGGATTTTATTGAATTCAGATTATACCCCTTTTCAATAAGGGTTTTAATTCCTATAAAATACCTTACACCTCTGTCGTCAAAGTACAATCTGTTATGTCTTTTCCTGCCCGAGATACCGAGAGTCCGCATCCAGTAACGTAATGTGTATTCAGGCACCTTTAATTTGCCAGAAATCTCCTGCAGGGAATAATACTTGCCCACTATTCTTTAATACTTCTACCCAGTTCAAAAGCCTTTATATTGGCCTCTACAGTCTTTGGAGGTACTCGGTATCTGATAACCTTGAGCCAAGTATCATAGGAGAAATCAATAAAATTGGACAAAACACCAAGCAAAGCTGTGTTCTGGGTCCGAGGATCCCCGGCCTTTTTGGAGAGTTCAACCGCATCAATTGAAAGCGTTTTAACGCCATATTTTTTGAATTCTTCTTCCACATTTTCCGGATAAGTATCAAGACCAAGCGACACTGTGGTAGGATAAATTTCAAGAGTGTTCATGATGACCACACCGCCTTCTTTTTTGAGATAGCCCCTCCACCTGAGAGCTTCAGCTTTTTCAAAAGCAAGAATAATATCAGCTGAACCTTTTTCTATTAGGGGTGAATAGACTTTTTCTCCAAACTTCACAAAAGATACCACACTTCCTCCTCTCTGTGACATTCCATGTACTTCACTCTTTTTTACGTCCAGACCCTCTTCCATGGCGCACAGCGCCAAAATTTCAGAAGCGGTCAAAATACCCTGTCCCCCTACTCCTGAAATGATTATATTTTTGGTTTTAGCCATTTTGTCCCTCCTCCACTATGGCATCAAATGGGCATACCTGCTGACAGAGATCACATCCCACACATAATAGCGGTTCTATGTAAGCTTTTCCATCCCTTAGAGAGATTGCAGGACAGCCAAGCTTTATGCACCCCATACATTTTTCTCCCTTGCATTTATCTGAAATAACTACTTTCTTTGGCCTTGTTCTGGCTTTCTTTCTCTCCTCCGGTAAAAGTGCACATGGACGCTCAGAGAGGACAACAACAGGCTCTTTGGTTGCCATTGCCTCCCTTAGTATCTTCCTTGATTCTCTTAATCTGTGAGGATCAATCCGAAATACTTTCTCAACCCCCAATGCGTTTGCAAGTTTTTCAAAGTCAAGCACCTTTGTTTCTTCACCTTTTGCGTTTTTCCCCGAACCTGGATGAAACTGATGCCCCGTCATAGCAGTAACACGGTTATCCAGTATGATAACAGTGGAATTGCCTTTATTGTAAACAATATCAGCAAGCCCGGTAATACCTGAATGTACAAAGGTTGAATCTCCAATAACTGCAACAGTTTTCTT
>JALVLE010000045.1 GCA_027033555.1 Caldifarciminota bacterium
TCTAAAATAAACAATGGAACAATCGTAAGAAGGGTAAGGATAAAAATCTTTACCACAATAAGAAACTTATACTTTCCAGTTTTAAAAAGCAGATAAAAAATGTCATCAGATAGCCAGGAACTCCTTTTTAAAGGATGAGAAGGGAGATAGGAAAATGGATTTTCCCTTACTATTTTATGTTGCTTTATGTCCTGCTTCCCGAGAACGATATGCTGCCATAAAAGATAGCTACTTTCCATAGGAAACTTAAGATGAAAAGCAAACAGAAACACCATAAAAACCTCAAAAAGAGACGGCATTAAATAATAATGCAATTTATTTTTTAAGTTTTCCACCAGTTTCATTTTCCTTTAAATTATAAATATATTCTCTCACAAACGAATCCTCAAATAACCCGGTTGATAGGGATTTATTAAACAATTTTTCCGTGAGTGCTTTAATTCTTAAACTGCGTGGTAGAGGAGGAACATCAGGAATAAATTCCTTGCCGGGTGTGGAAGTTCTTTTTCTTGAAAGTTCCCTTTTTCTCACAGATCTGTATGCCCTGAGTAAATGCTTCAACGCTTTTCTCTGATGTTCAAGAGTACTTCTGGTAACTCTTCCGCTTTTTAATTCTTCTTCTGCCTTCTTCATCTCCTCAATTGCTTTTTTAAGTTCCCTGCCTTCCTTACCCTTTTGCAATCTGGCAAGTTTTTCTGCCATTTTCCTTAACTCCTGTTGCATTTGCCCAAGCCGGGAAAGGAGAGACTGGGCACCCTGAGACAGTGGCACAGGCATTGGGAGAAGACCAGAAACCTCCTTTGTCAAACCGCTTTGTCTGGCCAGCAATCTTTTTAATAGCTGTTCTATCTCATTCCTGGCACCACCCCCGCCTTTTCTGATACTGCTCTGCTTTTTCAAAAGGTCCACAATAGCCTGATTAACTAAACCATATGAAAGAACGGGTTTTTCCAGGACAAATTCCTTCGCCATTCTCAAAAGCGCTATGGCTTTATACAATCTCATGTAAGCAAAAGGATCTAAAGAATCTGTCAAAGAAAGAGAAAGTTTCAAGGCATCACGGTATAATATTCTTTCCTCTTTTTTCATGTCCGGTACCATCACCATGTTAAGGAAAAAGAGATTGTCTTTAAGAGCTTTAAGCTTTAAAAGAGTGTTCTTTTTTCTTTCCTCCATTTCTCTTCTTAAAGCCTTCTCCATTCTTCTCAATGTTGTCTCCATTTCATTTATAAGATTTTTTTCCCGTTTTTGCGCTTCAATTCTTTGCGATTTTTCAAGGGTATTCTCTATGCGTTTCATTTCATTTTTTAAACCTATAATGTGGTTTTTATACCTTCCCCACATGCTCTTACTTATTTTAGACATAGAATCCAGTGAACTCTCCAGCGTTTGTTGCTCTGTTGCCAGCTCCTTTATGTTGCTGAAATACTTCGTTTTCTCGTAAAGCAATTTTTCCTTATTTAAAACCCTTTTATACCTGTTTACAAACTCTTCCCTGTAAAGAGCTTCTTTTAAAGCTTCCATAAATTCCTTCAATCGGTTAAGTTCTTTGATAACCTCATCTCTATTCTTCCTAAGTTTATCAATATATTCAGCGAGTTTTCTGGAATCCATTCTCTTTACTTTACTTTTCTGTGAGAGCTCCTTTATAAGCTTTCGCATTTTTTCATCTAATAGACTCAAAAATGTCTTGTTAAATTCTTCTATAGCCTTTGCAAGCTCTCTGTCTTGGGTTAGTTCCTTTATACTTTCCGCCATTTTTTCTATATTCTCTATATTCCTCTGGAGCCTTTCTGTTTCTTTCAAAGTTTTCTCAAGCTCTCTCTTGAGTTTTTCTCTCTCCGGCAAACTTAAGTCTCTTGTTTCTTTTATTTTTGTTTCCATTTTTTCAAAATCTGAATTAACTTCGCTTTCTGAATTATCTCCAATAATACTGTCTCTCAGCGCCATAAATGCTTTGAGCCTATCTTCATA
>JALVLE010000046.1 GCA_027033555.1 Caldifarciminota bacterium
GTGCTGGCCAAAAGCAATGTAACCATGAATATACATGGAGGCATTATTCTTTTCATAGCGTCCCTCCTCCTTTTTTTATTTTTTAAAGACGCATTCTTTACCTGTTAGCCCCAGAGGCCTTTATACCCCTGGGGCCAAGACAGTTACCTTCATAATCCCCCATATATACATCCTCTAACACCTTTAATTTTCAAACCAAAAAATAGGAAAAATCAGATAAATAAATGGAAACGAAATTAACCCTTTTCATACCCTCCACTTTTATTTACTTTTTGCAAGTTTTATTCCAAAAATATAAAGAATTAAATATTTGTATTCTTCTTAAAATATACACTATCTAAACACCCCAATAATGGGAATATGGGGACTTTTTAATTCTTAAAAAATAAATTGATTATCAAAAATCATAACGAAGCATCTTTATTTTTTTCCAAAATTTTGGAAAAATTTTTCCAAAAGTCTGGAATCCTGGAAACGTAAGTCTCGTTAAATTTTGAAAATAATAATTCATGATATTTTGCAAACTATGGCAGTTTAGACAAAATTTATTTTAAAAATCAGTAAGTTAATTGAACTAAAAAAAGTCTCATGAAATTATTGAATAAAAAGACTAGTTGGAACATTTTATGCGAAAGGCATCATACAATAAAATAAATGATCAATTGTTAATTTGGTAACAAGGAATGGACACCAGATGGAACAAAGAGAAAGCGCTGGTGAATAAATAGATAATGAATGGAGTTAAAGGGAAGCACATATTTCAAATAACCTGTATTACCGCCTTTTCTATTTTTCTGATCCTACACAGTTATGTGGCGTTTGGTAGAGGCGTAACAATTTCGACAGAAATCATAAAGGACCTTAGGGTACCAAATATATCCGAATTTATAATTGGAGTAAGTGACCTCAGAGATAGCATAAAACAAAGATCGCCGATCATCCTTATAGATACGAGATCCAAGGAAAAATTTGAGAAGGCAAGGATTCCTGGCTCCCTACATATGGAACTATACTCCATCAAGACAAAGGGCTTTTTAAAGAAAAAGGATGTAGTGATTGTTGACGACGGATTCCGCCTTTCAGCCCCCCTCAACGAATGTATAAGATTAAAAAAAGAGGCAGGGTTTAAGTCCGTTCGAGTACTTTATGGGGGCATACAGGCATGGATCGATTGCGGCGGAAAAATCGAGGGTATTAATGCCAGGTTCCCTGCCAAAAACACCTTTAAAGAGCCGCTCCTTCTCTTTGAAGAGAGGGATATGGCAGACTGGGTTGTGCTTGACCTCTTTGGGGAGAAAGAGACGATTAAGAGGTTATTTCCTAAGTGGACTGTTGTGTCAATTCATTCTTTAAAAGATACAAATAGAATCAAAAAATCCTTAGAAAAAGCAATCAATAGCACGAGAAAGAAAAAAGGCAACCTCATACGCTACCTTGTATTTTTAAATGGAAGGGGCAGTAAGGACATATTGAGCAAAGCTGATGGAGGCCATCTGGTATTCGCATATGAAGGTACACTATCCAGCTACGAATCCTTTTTGAAGAAACAAGCACGGATCTTAAAGGCCAAGGACGAGATAGAGAGAAAAAGGGAGAAGGAGGGGCTCAGGAAGCCATGCGGCTGCGGGCTGTAACCTTAATCATTTTTTCTTTTATCCTTGTTCACTCTTCATGTCACCACACAGCGTGGGGAGCAATAAAGCGAGCCATAATTTTTTCCTATCTCATTACAAACCCCACCAACAAACCGGTAAAGAATACATATTTTTACACCTACTTACCCGTAAAGCAGACCTCCTGGCAGGAGGTAGTCAAAGTAGAGCATACCTGCTCCAACGGTACAGTTCTGGAAGACGGTCTTGGAAATGCCGTGCTCAAGTGTGCTATCCCATTGGTCGCCCCATATTCAAACATCCAGGTGGATGTGAGGGCATGGGTTTTACTGAAAGAACAGCCAGAGAAAATGG
>JALVLE010000047.1 GCA_027033555.1 Caldifarciminota bacterium
AATAGCACAATTTGGACTTGGACATTACAATCTTTGCGTAAAGGGGGAGAAAAAATCCTGCAGACAATTCATCAACGCTTCAAAATTTCTTGCAAGTCGGCTTGAAAAAAATGAACACGGATTATATGTGTGGTATCACCACTTTGATTGGGATTATAGAGGAAAAATAAAGGCTCCCTGGTATTCAGGTCTTGCACAGGGAGCCGGGATTTCTCTTCTTGCAAGGGCTTATAAGGAAACCACAGAAATAACATACCTCAAGACAATTCACAGGGCGGAAGAATCCCTGTTTGCTCCAATTAACAAAGGAGGATGCACATACGTGGATATTCACAAAAATCCATGGATTGAAGAGATGATAACCTCGCCTCCAACACACATACTCAACGGTTTTATATGGGCTGTTTTCGGGGTTTATGACCTCTATCTCCTTACAAATGACCCTTTTTATCTAAAAACCTTTCGCAACTACACCAATACTATAAAAAATTTCCTTATAAACTATGATACAGGCTTCTGGAGTCTCTACGATCTTTCGCCGGATAAAATGCTGGCGAGTCCCTTTTATCACAGACTCCACATTGTCCAACTGAAAATCCTTACAAGGATGTCGCAAAATCCGTACTTTCTTCAAATTGCATATAAATGGTACTGGTATGCTCAGAATACTTTTAACAGAGTAATTGCTACTTTTTATAAATCACTTTTTAAATTGCTGAAATACTGATGAAAGTGGTGTGGACAAATCAGTTCGCTCAACTGCCCTCACAGGGCGGAGGCACACGGCATTTTGAACTTGCAACGGCTTTGAAAAATTTTGGTATATCTACTACTATTATAGCCGGAAACAGAAACTATTTATCCGGCACAAAAGTATTCAATAAGAGCGGATGTTACACAGTTGATGGAATAAATTTTTGCGTGATAGACATTATCTATAAACCAGGGTATATTAGAAGGGCATACTCATGGTTAGAATATGCTTACAAGTTAAAGCATTTTAAAGAGAAGTTCCACAATGCAGATGTGATTATAGGTTCTACCCCTACTCTTTTTGGGGCTTACTCCACAATGAAAATGGCACACAAATTCGCAAAACCCTTTATACTTGAAGTAAGGGATTTATGGCCTGAAATACTCTACTACAGCGGCAAACTAAGCAGACACTCTATCCCCTATATTATCATGGAAAAAATAGCAAGTAGTTTATACAGTAACAGTGCCTATATCATAACACTTTCAGAAGGGCAAAAAAACTATATAAGGGGTCTCACGCGCACACCAATAAGTGTGGTATATAATGGCGTGTCGGATGAAATCATAAACAAACTGCAAAAAAAAGAAAAATACACCGGGTTCAATCTTGTATATGCAGGTGCACTGGGATATGCAAATGATATTGACACAATTATAGAAACCGCCCGTCTTTTAAAATCTTATAAGGACATAAAATTCCACATACTTGGCGATGGCATTTATCGCAGGAAAATTGAAAAAGAAATAGAAAAAGGCAACGCAAACTTTATATATTATGGCATGCTGCCGAAAGAAAAAGCATTTAGTATCATGCAATCCTGTCAGGTCGGACTGCTCACATTAAAAAACATAGAGCTATTTAAATTCGGGGTAAGTCCTAATAAACTTTTTGATTATCTGTCTCTTGGACTTTTTGTAATTTCAACAGTTAAGGGTGAAATGGGTAAAATAGTGTTGAACAGTGGGTGTGGTGTTATAACAGAACCATCAAATCCAGCTGAGCTCAAAAAAACTATTTTGAAACATTATCACCAGTACATCAAAGAGCCGCATAAATTCAATTGTACAACTGGAATTGAATACGTAAAAAGACACTTCTCAAGAAAAAAAATGGCAGAAAAACTTGATAAAATCTTAAGGACAGTATATGAACAAAATTAGATCACTCATTCCATTTATTTACTGGGCTCTATTCATTATCTGGAGCAT
>JALVLE010000048.1 GCA_027033555.1 Caldifarciminota bacterium
ATATAAAATTCATTACGTCAAACAAAGCTTCTGAGTTTCAGGTTCCTGTATATTATCCAGTACCTGTCATAATCAAAAAATACACTTTTACTCAACCTGTTGAATCACTGCATCTTATTAGGTATCACTATTCCAGCATTGCATATAATATCAACCTCACCATCCACACACCTATACCGCTTATAATAAATGATACTTCTACCTATCACTATCCCGGGAAAAGTATAAAAATTAAACCTCCTGCATATTTAGCTGATGTTCGGCTAAACCACAATGATACTTATACAGCCAGTGTTGTTATTTTCCCTCTTAAATATTCTGAGAGTGAAAAACAACTCTATATCCTGGATTCTCTTTATTTTACTTTTCATCTGAAAAGTTCCAGCACCATTAAAACACAAGCCAAGAACATGCCACCACTTTACTTAATTGTAGCCGTGGATTCTGTACTCGGAGGATTTTTCAAGCTCGCTCTCTGGAAAAAGCAAAAAGGATACAGGGTTAAAATGCTTTCTATAGAGGAAATAGAAAGTTCATTTGCAGGTAGGGATACAGCTGAAAAACTAAGAAATGCTATTAAAATGTACTATTCCGATTCAAACCTTGTTTATGTGCTCCTTGGCGGCGATGTTGATGCTGTACCTGCAAGGGTAGCATACGCAATGACATGTGACGCACATTATGCAGAGGATGAGGATAGCATCAGAGCTGACCTTTATTTCTCCGACCTTGATGGTTCATGGGACTATAATAATAACAATCTATTTGGGGAAGTGGCTGATTCAATAGACCTTTATCCTGACGTGTATGTAGGAAGAGTACCTGCAGATAACTATCAAGAAGCACTTTCTTTCTCCGAAAAGCTTATTCATTATGAGCAAAATCCTGCTCACGCTGTAACCAATGCTCTATTTTTTGCTATGATCCTCTGGGAAAACCCTTATACAAACTCTGGAGAAAGCAAAGATTATATTGACACAACCTTTTTCCCGGATTATTACAGTATAAGGAAATTGTACGAAGCGTATGGGAATGAAACACATGCATCAGTTATAGAAGCGCTTGAAAACGGTAACGGTTTTATGAATCATAATGGGCATGGATGGTGGACTGGGATGTGGTTAAATGGCTCTCCTACCTGGGAATTTCTTGATACAATAGACGCAGATACTATTCACATGGCTTTTGGAGGGATAATGTATTCAATAGGATGCTGGGTAGGTGCATTTGACAGAGAAGACGCTATTAGTGAGCATTTTGTATTAAACCCAAATGGTCCTGTGGCTGTGATAGCCAATTCCAGGTACGGATGGGGCTCTCCCGGCAACCCACTATACGGTTACTCGGATAAGTTTGATCAGAATTTTTACAGGAAAATCTTCATTGATTCTGTGTTTCATATAGGAATAACCCTCGCGGAAGATAAAGCGGATTTTGTTCCTCTCTCACATTGGGAAAATGTGTATAGATGGCATCAATACCAGATTAATTTGTTTGGAGACCCTGAAATGGAGATACACACTGAATATCTGGGAGAGATACTCTGCGATATTCCTGACACTATTTCAGAAGAAAGTTCTTTTTCCTTTACAGTTTATGATGCAAATGGCAATCTTTTAAATGATGCAAAAGTCGCGCTCACATACGAGGACTCAGTGTATGTAACTACCAGTACATCTGCTGGAGGCACAGGAGTAATTAACATACCACCTATGGTGCCTGATTCTTTGTTTCTTACTGTGTATGCAAGAAATCATGTAACTCTCAAAAAATGGCTGTACGTGAGTCATGGAATACGTGTGGTGGAAATGAAGTTCAAAGGATTAAATAATACTGATTACCTATTCCCTGGTGATAGCGGACAAGCTGAAATATACATTAAAAACAAAAGTACTCAACCTGCGGAAAACCTGCATCTTTCCTTTAGCACAGTAAATATTAACCTCCTTCAGAACTCC
>JALVLE010000049.1 GCA_027033555.1 Caldifarciminota bacterium
TTTGATAGACAAAGCCCGATTCCCACGTCCCAAAGTGTGTGCTGGTGCCTTAACTTACAAAACCCATAAGTTAATAATGCGAATTTTTGAACTTTCCAGTGAAGAAATACAGGAGTTAGTCAGTGTATCCTCAAACGCCTTTGAAGTATATTATAAAGACAGAAGAATACTGAGTGGAAAGTATAAGAGGCCCTTTTATTTTGTAGATAGGAAGATGTACGATAATTTCTTTGTGAATAAAGCAAGAACCTGCGGTGTTGAGGTAATTGAAAAAGACCGGATTGTAGATTATAACCCTTATACAAATGAGGTAACCCTCTCCTCAGCAAAAAAATTTAAAGGCAGATATATAATTGGGGCAGACGGTGTAAACAGTATAATAAGGAAAAGGTTGCCTGTGTATGAGGCTGAAGAGTGGAAAAAATCTTTGGCCCTGGGCATGGAGGTTTATGTGGATAAACAGCTTGTCAAAAAACCCCGTATGTATTTAGGATATATAAATCCTGGATACGGGTGGGCGTTTCCCGGCAGAAACAACACAATAGTCGGTTTGGGAGGTATATTAAGGAATAAGCATCATTTTGCGGAAAAATTTAGGCGGTTTTTGAATAATCTAAATCTACGAGCTGAGGGATTTGTGGGACATTTGATTCCATATGGAAACTTTTTGAAAGAACCCATATATAGAGAAACCCTGCTGACAGGGGATGCGGCTGGATTTGTGGACCCCCTTTTTGGTGAAGGTATTTTTTTTTGCACACAGGAGCGGAGAAATAGCAGCTTTTAGTATTCATTATCATATGAAAAATAAAGCAAAATCACTAAAAGACATATATCTTTCTCTTCTTCATAAATATATTTTTACCTCTCTGATTCAGGGAAAAATCCTGAGAAATACAATTTTTGCCAATCCCGCTATATTTGCATACCTTCCTTTTAGATTTGTTTTGAAGTTAGTACAGGACAGGTTGCTGGAAATGTTTCATGGTGAAAAGTTACTTGGATTAAAAAAATGGCAATATTGTTGTGAACCAGTTGCATTTTAACAGAATAAAGTCTCTATATTACGGGAAAACAACACTATTTGCGATAAGATTGTTTTAGCAAATAACAAGGATTCTGTTGATTTTCGCAATATGGGAAAAGGTATTAATCTAATCCTTATTTATTTCTCTCCCTGAAAGGTCTTGGAGTCTGTCTATTATGGCGGAGAAATATGTCTTAAATCTCCCTCTGTTATGAAGGAACTCCTTTAGCTTGTTATAACCCTATAACACCTCATAATTCTTTGTTATGAACCTCAATATTTTTGACCTTCTTATTTTGAGGAAACATCACACCATTCAATGCAATTATTTTTAAGGAAAAGCATTTACTTGACAATTCATGTATATAAGATTAAAATATCAATGTAAAAAGAAGGGCAAAATGAGGCGGTTAAAAGGCGCCTTGAGTTTAATCGTTATTGTGGCGGTTTTTGCATCATGCAAAAAGCCACCTACAGAACCCTCTCCACATTCAGCCACAGGTAGTATCAGGGGGGCTGTAATAGATGATTCCACAAATGTCCCCGTGAAAGGCGCAATAGTCACAATAAATGAACTTTCTAAAAAGGACACAACAGATTCCATGGGCCAATTTTTATTTGAAAACATTGAAAAAGGAGATTATAGTTTAACCATATCAAAATATCCCTTCAAAGACACCACATTGAGCATCCATGTTGAAGGGAATGAAACTGTAAATGTTGAGGTAAGAATGAAGTATATAGGGCCGGCCAACTGGTATGTAATAGACAGCATTGGAAGTCCTATAGTGCAGGTGTTTTTTATAGATTATTACAATGGCTGGTTATTAGCTGGAGGAGATGGTATATGGTGGGGAGATAAGATATACAGGACTATAGATGGAGAACATTTCAATCTTGTATATGAGTTTCCTGTAGAGGA
>JALVLE010000050.1 GCA_027033555.1 Caldifarciminota bacterium
GAAGATACGTAATAGGTCAAATCGGGCTCCACAAAATAAGGAAGTCTCTCTATATCCTTCGGCACAAGAGGCGGAAACACAAATGAATGAGAGTAAAAATCTTTAACAATAAGAGTATCCTCATGATATACAGGAAGCGTATCTCCTGGAGTATAAGAGAGACAAATGCCAAGTATGAGATTTAATAATGCCATAACACTATTACCAAAATTGTGCAGTTAATTATTTGAACTGTCAACATTTAAAAATTTTCCATTTTATCCAACAAATCCTTTGCATGTATTACTTACTAAACAACAAAATATGCGAATACTAAAATATTACAGTGTTTATCCTACCACCTTGACATCACTTAAACCTTCTGTTAAAATTAGTTTCTAAAAGGAGGTGTATATGAAAAAATTTTTATATGTGCTACTTGTACTATATGCATTGCTTATTATCAAGACTATCCCCCTTCAGGCTCAAGGAATTGAGTGGGAGGACATATTTGGTGGTGTAAATAACGATAAAGGTTACTCTGTGCAGGAAACCTCTGATGGTGGGTATATTTTAGCAGGATATACGTACTCATTTGGAACAGGAGAATCAGACGTTTATTTAATTAAATTAGACTCAAATGGTGATACAATATGGACAAAAACCTATGGAGGTGACAGCTACGATGTGGGGTATTCTGTTCAAGAAACTTCAGATGGTGGTTATATAATTGTAGGTTACACGTATTCTTTTGGGGTAGGAGAATCAGACGTTTACTTAATTAAAACCGACTCAAATGGTAATGTTTTGTGGACAAAAACTTTCGGTGGAGCCAGCTATGATATGGGTTATTCTGTTCAGGAAACTTCAGATGGTGGTTATATAATCACAGGATATACGGACTCTTTTGGTGCAGGTGGATCTGATGTGTATTTAATTAAAACAGATTCTAACGGTAATATAGCTTGGACAAGAACATATGGTGGAAGCTCTTCTGAAGCAGGTTATTCAGTTCGTGAGACTCCTGATGGGGGATACATAATTGCAGGATATACATATTCCTTTGGGTCAGGTTGGGATGATGTTTATCTAATTAAAACAGACTCAAATGGGGATACATTATGGACAAAGACTTATGGTGGAAGTGTAGCTGATGGCGGGAAAAAAGTAGAAGTAACTCCTGACGGTGGATATATAATAGCAGGATACACAAAATCTTACGGTGCAGGAGATGCTGATATTTACTTGATTAAAACAGATTCAAATGGAGATACTGTGTGGACAAGAACTTATGGGGGAGAGAATTATGAAATTAGCGAAGCAGTTTATGTAACTTCTGACAGAGGATACATAATAGCTGGATATACAGAATCTTATGGAGAAGGTGATTTTGATATATACTTAATAAAAACAGATTCTGTAGGAGACACAATATGGACTAAGACCTATGGAGGCGACAGCACTGATGTGAGCTTTTCAGTAATTGAGAGTTCTGATGGAGGTTACGTTGTAGCGGGATACACAAAATCCTATGGTTCAGGGGGAGCGGATGTGTATCTACTTAAAATAAAAGGAGTAGTATTATCCACACCAAATGGCGGTGAGCTGTGGGCAGGTGGCGAAAACCACTATATTGAATTTGAATGTTTCTATCCAGGAGTAGATCATCTGCGTTTAACTTACTCTACAGATGGAGGTAATACATACCCTTACCTTATTGAAGATAACATACCTCCAACCGAGACATGGCGTTCATGGACTACACCCGCTATAAACTCATCAGAGTGCCGTATAAAAGTACAGGCAATATCGGCTACAGGTGATACAGTCGCAGAGGATGTAAGTAATAGTAATTTTACCATAGATTCTGAGTCGCCTTCAGAAGTTGCTCTGATAAGTCCACAGAACGATACCTTTACTACCTCATTGGTGACTTTTATCTGGCACCCTGCAAC
>JALVLE010000051.1 GCA_027033555.1 Caldifarciminota bacterium
GGAGGAGGAGGGTATTGAAATAATGGAGAACGTGGTACCCGTGGAGTTTAAGGGAAAGGAGATGGTAGAAAAGGTAGTGTTTGCAAGGACTGAAGTAATAAATAATGAGGTTATAATAAAAGATGAGAGATTTGAAAAAGATGCATCTTTGGTTATCCTTGCCATTGGACAGGCTGTTGGCGGTGTGCCTGGAGACATAGACACGGATGACTCTGGAAGAATTAAAGTGGACAGGCATATGGAAACAAATGTAAGCGGAGTTTTCGCAGGTGGAGACGCTGTAAGAGGTCCATCAAGTCTTGTTGAGGCCTTGAGGGATGGAAGGGAAGCAGCAAAAAATATTCATAAAAAGTTGCATTTTATAGATTACCTATTGAGAGATTTTCTCATATTTGAGCCCTATCATGTAAAACCTTCCCACCTTTTAAAATATAAGTACCCGATAGGCGAACATGTATTTCCTCCGAGAATACCTTATAACGAAAGAATAAATAATTTTCAACCTGTGGAATTGTGTTACAAAAAGGAGGAGGGTGAAAGGGAAGCATCAAGATGTCTTGCTTGTCCTTTTAGATACGAATAATATTAAAAGGTCACAAATACTCTCCACAAATCTTGAACTTACAAGGGTTTAAGAGTAAAATTATCTAATATCAATTCAGAGGAGGCAGAAAAACAGTGGAGTATTATCCTGCTCGTGAGATAGAAAAGAAATGGCAAAAGTATTGGGAAGATAAGGGTTTACATAAGGCCCCGGATATACCGAAGAGAAAGTATTATGTCCTTGAAATGTTTCCCTATCCCTCCGGTGATCTTCACATGGGTCATCTTAAGAACTATGTGATAGGAGATGTGGTTGCCAGAGTAAAAAAGATGGAGGGCTTTGATGTTCTTCACCCCATGGGCTGGGATGCTTTTGGCCTGCCTGCTGAGAATGCAGCCATTAAACACGGCATTAATCCGAAGGAGTGGACCCTTAAAAACATTGAGACCTTCAGAAAGACGTTAAAGATGATAGGAATTTCCTACGACTGGGATAGGGAGATAGGTACGTGTTTTCCTGATTATTATAAATGGACACAGTATCTCTTTACCCTTTTATATAAAAGAGGGCTTGCATATAGAAAGAAAGAGTACGTAAACTGGTGCCCAAATTGTAAAACTGTGCTTGCCAACGAACAGGTGATTGGTGGGAAGTGTGAAAGATGTGGTACTCCTGTTATAAAAAAGGAGCTTGAGCAGTGGTTTTTTAAAATAACAGATTATGCAGAAAGACTTTTAAAAGACCTTGACAAGTTAAAAGGACACTGGCCTGATTATGTTATAAAACAGCAGGAAAACTGGATCGGGAAATCCTATGGTACTGAAATCATCTTTACGTATGAGAAAAATCCTGATATAAAGTTCCCTGTATTTACAACAAGGGCTGATACGGTATTTGGAGTGACGTTTGTGACAATTGCACCTGAGCATCCACTGATTAAAAAAATATGGAATGATATAGTTGACAAAGATAAAGTTAAAAGGTATATTGAAGAGGCTGCTTTAAAAACAGATATTGAAAGAACAGCGGAAGAAAAGGAAAAGACAGGTGTATTCACAGGTGTGTATCTTATTCACCCTTTTACCGGTGAAAGAGTGCCCCTTTATGTAGGCGACTACGTGTTGGTGGGTTACGGCACAGGCATTGTAATGGGTGTGCCTGCACATGATCAGAGGGATTTCCTATTTGCGAAACAGCATAATCTCCCTATTAAAGTTGTTATAAAGCCGAAGGATGGAGAAGCGCCGGATCCTCTCGCAATGAAAAGGGCGTACGAGGAAAAAGGAATTATGATAAATTCTGGTGAGTTCTCCGGAATGAAATCGGATGAAGGTATAAAAGCCATACAGAAAAAACTAAAGGAATTGGGGCTTGGCGGGGAAAAGGTCACCTACAGAATAAGAGACTGGCTTATATCCAGACAGAGATATTGGGGAGCACCTATTCCCGTGGTTTATTGTGAAAAATGCGGTATTGTGCCCGAACCTCTTCATAGACTTCCTGTAAAATTACCGGAAAATATTAAGGATTATAAGCCCAAAGGCCGTTCACCTCTTGAGGATGTGGATGAATTTATAAATACCACCTGTCCTAAATGTGGAGGGCCTGCTAAAAGGGACCCTGATACCATGGACACATTTGTTGATTCGTCATGGTACTTTTTAAGATACATTGATCCAAAAAATGATGAGAAGATGTTTGATGAGGAGAAGGCAAACGTCTGGATGCCCGTTGATCAGTATATTGGCGGAAAGGAACATGCCACAAAGCATCTTATATATGCGAGATTTATCCAAAAAGTGCTGTATGATGAGGGTCTCATAAAGCATGATGAACCCTTCCTGAATTTATTTACACAGGGACTCGTACATAAGCCCTTTTTATACTGTACAAAGTGTAATAAAGTTGTGGAGAAAGATGAAGTTGAAAACGGCATTCATAAGGGATGCGGAGGTAAAGTGGAAGAGCGTGTTGAGATGATGTCCAAATCTCGTGGGAACGTTGTGCGTGTGGGACCTTTTGTGGAGGAACATGGCGCGGATGTGGCCAGGATAACCATTCTTTTTGCCGGACCGGCTGAGAAGGATATGGTATGGCAGGATTCCGGTGTTGAAGGGGCAAAGAGATTTCTCAATAGAATTTATGCATTGTATAAGAAGAACAAGGATATACTTGATAGGGACGTTCATATTTCTGTGGAAAATCTGACCAAAGAGGAGAAGCATCTTTATATTCTTCTTCAAAGAACCATATTTGAAGTAAGAAAGGACGCAGGAACATTCAGTTTTAATACGGCAATAGCGAGGTTGATGGAGCTTCTCAATGCTCTTTATTCTTTCAAAAACGTCTTATCGCCTGTTTTTAAAAAGGCACTGTATGATTTTGTAATTCTTCTTGCTCCATTTGCGCCACACCTTGCCGAGGAGCTCCATAGCTGGTTTGGTGAAGATGATTCTGTTTTTAAGAAAAGCTTTCCAGAGTATAATGAGAAATACCTGAGTTTTGATGAAGTGGAGATACCTGTGCAGGTCAACGGAAAGGTAAGAGGAAGGGTGAAGGTGGCGAAGGGTACTTCAAAAGATAGTGTTCTTGAAAAAGCGCTTTCTGAACCAAATATAAAGAAATATACGGAAAATAAGGAGATAGTCAAGGTAATCTTCATTCAGGATAAACTTTTGAACATCGTGGTTAAATAAAAGAAAGGAGGAATTATGGCGAAGGGAGAAATTAAAAACTTTGTGGTAATAGGTCATGCCTCAAGTGGAAAAACTACCCTTACAGAGGCTTTACTTTATAACTCCGGGGCCACAAAGAGACTTGGGGATGTGGACCAGGGAAACAGCATCCTTGATTTTGATCCACAGGAACAGAAGAGAAAGATCACAATAAATCTTGCAGTGGCGAGCACAGAGTGGAAGGGTAATAAGCTGTATTTTATAGATACACCGGGTTTTCTTGACTTTGAGGGTGAAGTAAGGGCCGGGATAAGGGCGGCTGATAATGCCATATGTGTTGTAGATCCATCTCAGGGACCGGATGTGGGTACAGAGAGATTTTTTGAGATAGCCAAAAAGAAGGGAATACCCGTGATCTTTGTTATAACCAAGATGAAGACTTTCGGTGGCGAGCTGGATGAGGTAATATCTCAAATAAAAGAGGTTTTTGGTTCAGGTATCACGCCAATTCAGGTTCCTGAGGGTCAGGGCGAGGGTTTTTCAGGCGTTAAAGACCTTCTAAAGAGTACGGAAGATGAGTCTTTAAGAGAGTCTATAATAGAGACTTCTGAAGAGCTTCTTGATAAATATATGGCCGGTGAAGAGATAACAGATGAGGAGCTTAAAGAGGCCTTTAAGAAAGGATTGAAAAATGGGGATATATATCCTGTGCTGTTTGTTGACTCAAAAGCGGGTATTGGGATAAAAGAACTCCTTGATTTTCTATCAGAGTACGGTCTTACGGCCTATGAGTCTGTATGGGAAAAGGGCACGCTAAAGGGCGAGGAGGTTGAGGTTGAACCCACGCTTGATAAAATAGTCCTTTTTGTATTTAAAGTACTTCAGGAGGCTCATCTTGGTGAACTGTTCTTCGTTAAAGTAGTCTCGGGTGAGATGAAGCCGGGTATAGAGCTCTTGAATACAAACAAAGGAAAAATGGAAAAAATAAACCAGCTTTATGAGCCTTTCGGTAAGGAGAGGAAAGAGGTAAAATCTCTTTTACCAGGTTCAATAGGAGTACTTGTAAAACTGAAAGAAACACAAACTGGTGATACACTTGCCTCCAAAGACTATCCAGTTGTGCTTAAGCCCCTTGAACTTCCTGAACCTCTTGTAAACGTGGCAATTGTACCAAAGACGAGAGAAGACCAGGAAAAGGTAATGGAGGGTTTAAACAAGCTGAAGATGGAAGACCCTACTTTCTATTATAAATACGATACAGAGCTCAAACAGACCCAGATTTTCGGTCTTGGTGAAGTGCATCTGGATGTGATAGTATCAAAGCTTAAAGAGAAGTTCAACGTTGAAGTTAATACAGAGAAACCAAAAATACCGTACAGGGAATCAATACGTAAAAAGGCTGAAGGGTTCGGTAAATTTGTAAAACAGACAGGTGGGCATGGTCAGTATGGTATTTGTAATATCAGAATTGAGCCTCTTCCAAGGGACAAGGAGTATGAGTTTGTGGATGAGATTTTTGGTGGAGCCATACCGAGTCAGTTTATACCTTCTGTGGAAGCTGGTGTGAAAAAGGCTATGGAAAGAGGTGTTCTTGGTGCAAAGGTTGTAAATGTAAGAGTTGTGCTTTATGACGGTAAATATCATCCCGTTGACTCCTCAAACTTTGCTTTTGAGGTGGCAGGCTCGCTTGCCTTTAAAGATGCAGAAGCCAAGGCAGACCCATATTTGCTTGAACCTATTTATCTTGTAGAAGTAAAGATTCCCGAGCAGTATATGGGAGATGTGATGGGTGATCTTAATGCAAGAAGGGGAAGAATTCTTGGAATGGAAGCTGAGGGCAGGTATCAAAAGATAAAGGCATATGTGCCTCTTGCAGAGCTGTATCGTTATTCCTCCACTTTGAGGTCCATCACCAAGGGTAGGGGAACCTTCACCATGAGGTTTGATCATTATGATGAAGTGCCAAGAGAAATCGCTCAAAAGATAATTGAAGAGCTCAAAAAGGAACAGGAAAGTGATTGATAATGCGGTGGTCTAAAAGTTTCATTCCCACAAGAAAGGAAAATCCAAGGGAGGCAGAATTTGTCTCCCATAGATACCTTGTGAGAGGTGGGTTTATTGAACAGCATGCAAGCGGGGTTTACATATTTCTTCCACTTGGCAGAAAGGTGATGCTCAAAATTGAAAAAATAATCAGAGAGGAGATGAACAAAATAGGTGCTCAGGAAGTCCTTCTGCCCGCTCTAACCTCCGCTGAAGTCTGGAAAGAAACAGGTAGATGGGAGAGTTTTGGAAATGACATGTTTAAACTGAAGGACAGATGGGGTAGGGACCTTGCCCTTGCTCCTACCCACGAAGAAATAATGGCACTACTTGCAAAAGAGCATTTGAAGTCCTACAGGGATTTACCGCAGATCTGGTATCAAATCCAGACAAAGTTTAGAGATGAGCCCCGTCCCAGAGGGGGAATTTTAAGGGTGAGAGAATTTTCTATGAAAGATTCTTATAGCTTTGATGCCACGTGGGAAGGGCTGGATGAAAGCTATGAGAAGCATAGAGAGGCGTATTTGAATATTTTTAAGCGCACAGGGCTGGATGTTATTGTTGTTAAGGCATCTTCAGGGCTTATGGGGGGGAGTGATTCTGAAGAGTTTATGGT
>JALVLE010000052.1 GCA_027033555.1 Caldifarciminota bacterium
TTATTTATCAGGGAGTTAACGATAATAGGTCCGGCGAGGATGAGGTGGTCAAACTGACCAGGATTCAACGTGGAGAGATAAGTTTGGGTATAGATCTCTCCCGGAGAGAGAATGTTGAGATAACTATCTACACCGTTGATGGAAGAGCAGTTTACAAATTGTCAAAAGTGTATGAGCCGGGTGTTTATACAATAAATATTCCCTCTTCCAGAAATTGGAGTAGGGGTACGTATATTGCAGTTATAAGAACAGGAGAAAATATCAAAAGGGAAAGAGTCCTTCTTGTAAAATAAAAAGGGCGGGTTTCCCGCCCTTTCTTTATTCTCCACCCAGTGGGTCATAAAATATTTCCATGGACACTCAAACTATAAGGAAAGATTTTCCCCAGCTTGAGAGGAAGATAAATGGAGAGAGGCTCATATACTTTGACAATGCAGCAACCTCTCTCAGGCCCCGGCAGGTGGTTGACGAAATAACCCGCTTTTACACTTACTATAATGCTAATATTCACAGGGGAATACATACGCTTTCAAAAGAAGCAACCGACGCCTATGAGGAGGCACACAGACTTGTGGCTAAGTTCATAAATGCAGAGACAATGGAGGAAATTATTTTTACCAGAAACACCACAGAGAGTATAAACCTCGTGGTTTTTTCCCTTTTACTTTCAGAGAAGGTAAAAAGTGGTGATACAGTGGTAATATCCCTTATGGAGCACCATTCCAACATGGTTCCATGGCAGTTTTTGAGGGATAAATACGGAGTAAATCTTAAATTTGTGAATCTCAATAGCGATGGCACCCTTGATATGAATCATCTTGAGGATGTTCTGAAAGAAAGTAAAAATCTCAAAGTCGTTTCCATTACCCATGCATCCAATGTGCTTGGTACGGTTAATGATGTAAAGACGATAGGGGAGCTTGCTCACAGGTATGGAGCGATATTCATTGTGGATGGTGCCCAGTCAGCACCACATTTGAAGGTTGATGTGAAAGATATAGATTGTGATTTCTATGCATTCTCTGGTCATAAAATGCTGGGTCCCACAGGTATAGGGGCTCTTTACGGAAAAAAGTCCCTATTAGATGAACTTGAGCCCTTCTTAAGGGGTGGTGATATGATATGGGAGGTAAAGCTTGAAGAGGTCACCTTTAATAAATTGCCATGGAAATATGAGGCTGGCACATCCAATATAGCAGGTGGAATTGGCTTCGGCGCTGCGGTTAAATACCTTATGAAGATTGGAATGGATGAGGTTGAAAAGCATGAGAGAGAACTCGCTTCATACGCCCTACAAAAATTAAAAGAACTTGATTTTGTGAGAGTATATGGTCCTGAGGAAAGGATAGGGGTGGTAGCATTTAATGTGATGCAGAAAAATGGAACCCCGTTTAGCCCGGAATTTGTTGCCCAGGTTTTAGACAGGCACGGGATAGCAATACGAACAGGGTGCCACTGTGCCCAGCCTCTCCACAATAACTTTCTTAAGGTGAGAGGGACGGCGAGGGCAAGTTTTTACCTTTATAATACGAAAGAGGAAATAGATATATTTGTTGATGTCCTGAGGGATTTCGGGAATGCTTTATAAAGATTCAGGGGTGGATATAGACGGTGGTGAGAAATTTGCTGAATTCATAAAAAAAAGAGGATTAAAAAGGAATGAATTTTATCCGGATTTTGCCTTCGCTTTTCCACTTCTGGACAAAATAAAAGATATTAAAAATCCCTATCTCGTCTATTCCACAGACGGCATTGGTACCAAAATAAAACTTGCGATTAAATACAACCGGGTAGAACACCTCGGGCAGGACCTTGTGGCAATGTGTGTGAACGATATCCTTGTTTTAGGTGCAAAGCCCCTTGTTTTTCTTGATTATATTGCTGTATCAAGTGTTAAAAGCCCCTATCTTATACCCTTTATGGAT
>JALVLE010000053.1 GCA_027033555.1 Caldifarciminota bacterium
TGGGTTGAAATAGGTGGGGGGGAGGGGGCAATTACATTTCCCATGTTGCAAAAAGAAGCAAAACTTATAGTGTTTGAGAAAGACCGTCTTCTTTCTGAGAATCTCATGAAAGAGGCTATAAAAAGAAGTTTTCACGACCGGATATTACTTCTCGGTGATTTTTTGAAATACAGTTTTCAGGATTTTGCAAAGTTCTATGGCCACGAGAAGATAAGGCTTGTTGGAAATATCCCCTATCACATAACCGGGATGATATTAAGGAGGATAATAGAGAACCACTCAAGAATATATGTTGCATATCTCATGATGCAGAAAGAGGTTGCCAAAAGGCTCATTGCAAAGCCCGGAACAAAAGAATACGGTGCCCTGACAGTTCTCACCCGCACCTTCTTCAATGTAGATGTATTATTTGATATAAAACCCGGTTCTTTTAATCCCCAACCCAAAGTAACATCTTCATTTGTAAAACTTTCTCCTTATACTGAGAATCCTTATTTAGACGAACACTTCAGAGAATTTGAAAACATAGTAAAATTAGCCTTCTCTTCAAGAAGAAAGAAACTCAAAAACACCCTCTTTTCAACCTTAAACCTCTCAATGCCAGAATACGAAAACAAAAGAGCAGAGGAACTTGAAGTAGATGACTATTTGAAGATATTAAAAGGATTGTGAAGCATCTATTTTTTTAAGAATCTCCTGTAATGCCTTTGTATTTTTTACGTGATTTTTGCTTTCAAAAATTTTTAAAGCAGTAGTGAGAAGTTCTTTAGCCTTTTCTCTGTCACCAAGTGCAAAATATGTAAGCCCTTTCTCTTTCAAAAAGTATGCCTGTCGGATCTCTGGTAAATTCCTGATCTCCTTGTTATAAGGATGATCTTCTGCGAGGCGGAGGTAGAATTCTGCTTTCTTTTTGTCCCCGGCTTTTGCATATAGCCTTGCAAGCTGGTAGTAAGTCAAACAGTAAGATCTGTCGTCTTTGTTGGTATTAAATGATTTTATCAGGTTAAAAGATTTGATGGCAAATTTTATAGCCTCTTCTATTTTACCTGTCTCTTCATAAAATCTTGAAAGGGAATCATATAAGTCCACAAGAGAGGGCTCTCCTCTGTACTTTTCTTCATAGCGTTGAAGGTCTTTTATCAGTTTTTCTGCTTCTTCGTATTTTTTGCGGGATACAAGAAAGTTAAACATTGTGAGTAAAGTGTCAAATCTTGAATAATCATGGCCAATTTCTTCAGCAATTTTAAGTGATTTTTCAAGAAATGGCCACGATTTGGATTCAAGTCCCAGTATTTCATAAAGTGTTGCAAGATTGTTATAAACTAAGACAAGAGAGGACATGGTACGCATCAACTCAAATGCTTGTTTTGCCTCTTTAAGGTGCTTCAGCGCTTTATCAAAGTCTCCTGTTGAAACATATAAAAGTCCTATGTTGTAAGCCATGATTCCAATTCCCTCTCTGTATCCTATTTCTCTGTATATGTTAAGTGCTATTTTGTAATGTTTGAGTGCAAGGTCATATTGTTGCATGTTATCGTATAATATACCGAGGTTATTATGAATTCCAGCCAGCATTTTTATGTCTCCAGCTTTTTCTCTGTATTGGAGAGATTTTTTGAAGTATTTTTCTGCTTCTTTATATTTTGCACGGTGCATATAGATAGCGCCTAATATATTATAGGCTGTTCCAAGGGCTTTTATTTCCGAATCCGGTATATGCTGAAGAGCTTCTTTCACTATTTCAAGTGCTTTTGAGGGTTGGCCATTTTCATGATATTCCCATGCTATGTCAAGCATATAGACGTATTTTTTATACTCAATAGTGGCATCTTTATATGCTCTTTCATACCATGTGATGGCTTTGTTACTCATTCCCATGGCTGAGAAGGCATCGCCAATTTTCTGTGCTATATCCGAGCGTTCTTCTTGTGGAGAAAGGTTGTATGCTTTTTCGTAATATTCAATGGCTTTTTCAAATTCACCCAGATAACTGTAGGCATTTCCTATTTTTAAAGTAAGTGTTTTAATGCTCTCGCTTTCTTTTGCATACTTAAGGGCCATTTGATAATAATCTATCGCCCTTCTGTATGCATAAACTTCCATTGCCATATCACCTGCTTTCTCTGCATAGTAAAGGGTTTTATCCTCAACTCCTCCTTCGTAAAAGTGTAATGCGAGCTCCTCATAGTGCTCTTTTAGATTCTGGCTGTAAAGTGTTTCTATGGCCTTTCCTATGTTCCTGTGAAGCATTTTTAATTTCCCTGTAGAGATGTTGTGTATTACAACTTCCTTTATAATCCCTTCTTTAAACCTGTAAAACATATCATCTTTAGTAGTAAGTATAAGCCTTTTGGCCAAAAGGTCCAGTATGTCGTATATTTCTCCTTCATTGTAGCCTGTGACAAGTGCAACAAGTTCAGGGTCTATCTCTCCCTGAATGACAGCCAGATACTCAAGCACGTGTTGTGCCTCTTCAGGCAGCTTTGCAAGACGCTTTTTTATGATTTCTTCTATGGATTTGGGGGGCTCCTCAAGTTCTCCTTCTACATCCCAGGTTTCCCCTTTTAAAAGAAGCTTATTTTTTTCATGAAGACTTCTTATTATTTCCTCTATAAAGAAAGGGTTACCCCCGCTTTCTTTATAAACAAACTCAGAGAGCTTTTCAGTGACTCCTCCATTGAGTATGCCCTCAATCATTTGCTTTGTTTCTGTATAGGAAAGAGGACCAAGAGGAAGAGTATCATATAATCTTTCTCTTCCAAGAATGGTAAGTATCTCTTCTGCTTTGGTCCCTTTGATTTCATCATCCTTCATTGTCGCTATATATACCATATTAGGTGCTGTTTTTATCACATAATAAAGTAGTTCTGCGCTCTCTGGATCAATCCAATGAAGGTCATCTATAAAGAGAGCCGCTTTTGTTTCTGCTGATAATATGTTAAAAAATTTTGATATAGCCTCGTAAAGTGTGTATCTGTCAAGAGTAAATCTGCTGGAGTTTTCAGGAAATTTATGGTAAAACGGGGTAAGTTTTATAAGCTCATTTTTAAGTATTTCTGGAAAATTAAAGAGTATTTTTTCAAACACGGTTCTATGTGAAAGATAGAGGTTTTTGAGCAGTTCTTTTGTGGTATAATAGGGTATATTTAAAATCGTCCCCTGGGCGGTTCCCTTTATAACCCGTATCCCGCCGATGGTTTTTAGTACATGGTTTACAAGCCTTGTTTTTCCAATTCCAGTTTCTCCGCTTATAATGTGAAGCACTCCAGGGATGTTTAAAAATTGCGTCACCTTTGAAATTTCCTCTCTTCGCCCTACGAGTACTGGCAGAGGTATTCTTAGGGTGATAACCTTTGTACTCTTTGATCCTATTTTCCCTTTTCCTGTTCTTTTCGCAGAATAAAGGGATCTGTCTGCTGTCTCAAAAAGCTCTTCCCATATGACCCCGTCATCAGGATAGGTGGCGATACCGATGCTACAGGAAAGAGGAATTCCCTCTATGTTCTCGTTTTTAAGCCTTTCTATTATTCTCTGGGCAAGTCTGAATGCCCCTTTATATGTAGTGTCAGGCAAAAGTAAAATGAATTCATCTCCGCCGTAACGGGCGGCTATATCTGACTCTCTTATGGTTTCTATGAGTATATTCGCAAATTTTTTTAGTGCAAGATCACCTTTGAGATGCCCGAGGGTATCATTTATTTCTTTAAAGTTGTCAAGATCAAGAAGCAAAATACTGAAGCTGCTATTGTATCTTCTTGCTCTTTTAATTTCATGCTCGGCATATTCCCTCAAATATCTCCTGTTATATAGCCCAGTAAGCTCGTCTCTGTTTATGTCAACTGGCATAGCTTTAAGTGTGGGGTAATAGATACGTATATGCAAGTTGTAATCTTAAAAATACGTAATCACAGGAGTAAAATATAAATACTCACACAGGAGGTAGCACTGATGATACAGCTCTCGGGTGTGGTGAAACGGTTTGGTAACATTGTCGCTGTGGACGGTGTATCCTTGTTTGTAAAACCTGGTGAGGTGGTGGGATTTCTTGGCCCTAATGGGGCCGGGAAAACTACGACCATGCGCATGATAACAGGCTATCTTGTGCCAGATGCTGGCAGAGTTGAGGTTGGTGGAATTGATGTGGTAAGGTATCCTGAAGCTGCTAAAAGGAAAATAGGTTATCTGCCGGAGGACAATCCTCTCTATGAGGAAATGACTCCTTATGAGTACCTTGAATATGGTGCGCAGATGAGGTATATTTTCGGAGAAGAATTCAGAAAGAGAATTAAAGATGTAGTAGAAAAAACGGGAATAGGAGATGTGATTGCTCGCCCAATAGGGGAATTATCAAAAGGATACAGACAGAGAGTTGGTCTTGCCCATGCACTTATTCATGATCCTGACGTATTGATCCTTGATGAGCCCACTTCTGGACTTGATCCATCGCAGATTGTAAGCATAAGGGAGTTGATTAAAGAACTTTCACGGGAAAAAACAGTCATTCTTTCCACTCATATAATGCAGGAGGCACAGCATTTAAGCGATAAAATTGTTATTATAAACAAGGGGAAAATCGTGGCAGAGGGCGCACCCGATGAGCTTGAAAAGCTTGCAAGAGGGGAAATGATAGTACATGTTATCACTAAGGAAGAGAAGTTCAAGGATATTCTTTTGAAAAACGGATTCAATATTATTGAATCAAGAAAGGTGGATAATGAATATGAATTTGTAGTAACCTCGCAAAGTAAAGAGGATATCCGGGAGAAAATATTTCAGCTGGCGAGAAAGAATAAAGTGGTGCTCCTTGAAATGTGGAAGGAAAGAATATCACTTGAAGAAGTATTCCTTAAGTTAACAAAGGAGGAGTCAGTATGAAAAAATATCCAACTGCTTTAAGGGATTTAAATCTATCTTTATATTCTCCTATGGCCTACATTTTTATGGTGGTATTTGTTGGTTTGTTGCTGTTTTTTTTCTATCGTGGCTTTTTCGTAGTGGGCGAAGCATCAATGCGGTTTTTATTTTCTCTTTTGCCTTGGTTTTTCATTATACTTGTTCCTGCACTTACCATGAAAAGCTTTGCAGAGGAGAAAAAAACAGGTACCATTGAAATTCTTCTTACCTACCCTGAGAGCTCTGCAGAAATTGTTTTTGAAAAATTTCTTGCGTATTTTGTCCTTCTGATTATTGCACTGATTTTTACCTTTTTTGTGCCAGTGACTTTAATGTTCATTGGTTCCCCTGATCTTGGAGAAATCGTGTCAGGTTATATAGGAGCAATTCTTCTTGGAGGTGCGTATGTATCCATAGGTATCTTTGCTTCATCTCTCACACGGAATCAGGTGATTAGTTTTATACTTGGCGTGATTTTTTCTTTTGTGCTCTTTTTCCTCGGCAGTCCCATATTTACAATTGGACTGAGTGATAGTCTGGCCTCCTTTCTATCGTATCTTTCTCTCAGTGCTCATTATGAAGCAATGGTAAGAGGGGTTATTGATACCAGAGACGTGATTTATTACCTTTCAGTCATATTTATATTCCTTTATGCTACCTATTATCGGGTTGAAACAAGGAGATGAGAGGATGAAAAGGATAAGTGGCTGGGATTTAATTTATTTCATAGTTCTTGTTTTTGTGGTGAATTTTGTTTCTGCAGCTTTATATACCCGAATAGACCTTACAGAGAACAAAAAGTACTCACTTTCTCATTCCACAAGAAAGATACTGAAGAGCCTTGATGATATAGTAAGAATAAAGGTTTTTGTGTCTTCTCGTCTTCCAAAAGAGCTTTTACCTATTAAGCAGGATGTAATGGACCTTCTTGAGGAGTACAGGCAGGCATCAGGGGGGAAGATAAAACTTGAAGTGCTTGATCCTTCAAAGTCAAAGGATATAGAAATAGAGGCAACTTCCAGCGGCGTTGTCCCCGTGCAGATGAATGTGTATGAAAAGGATCAGCTTAAGGTCATAAAAGGGTATTTCGGAATTGTAGTCTCATACCGGGACAAAAAAGAGGTAATTCCTTTCATTAAAAATGCAGCTAACCTTGAATATGAACTCACCTACAGGTTATTGCGGTTGACCAGAGGACATGAGCTTAAAATTGGACTTTTATTTCCAAGCTCTTACGCTGTACATAAGAACTACTCCAAGCTTGTTGATATGCTCAGGAAGACCTATGAGGTGGTTTTTGTGCCGGATACTGAATTTATTCCGTGTGATGTACTCATAGCAGGAGGAGTGGGGGAGTTTAAAGATACAACTCTCTCCATATTAAAATCATATATTGAAAAAGATGTTCCAACATTTGTATTTGCAAGCAGGATTAAATTGCCGGAGAATTCGCTTTTTGGGCGTGCATTGCCGGATGACAGATTCCTTCCTTTTAAAAAGTATGGGTTTGTTATCAGGAAAAACATAGTAATGGATCGCTCATGCGAGCTTGCTCCGTTCAAAACCCAGTTCTTTGTTGTGGAAAGACCGTATTATCCCTGGTTGAGGATAATTGCAGATAACATTAATCACAAGTTCAAGCCATTAAAGGGTATAAAAATGCTCATGTTGCCGTGGGCAAGCAGTGTAGATACTTTTAAAACAGAAGGAGCAAAGTTTACTCCTCTTTTTACAACCACTCAGTATGCATGGGAGGATACGCTTGGAATGATTTTGAGCCCTGATTATATTAATATTCCCAAAGATAGAGAGGCGTTCCATAAATTTTTAATGGGTGTTAAGATAGATGGCACAACAAAAGACGGCAAAAATTACAGGTTGGTGGTAATAGGCAATACTGATTTTATCAAAGATAAGTTTGTGGGCGTCTACACATCAAATCTTGTTGCTGTGCTTAATATGGTAGATTATTATGCACTTGGTGGAGGACTCAGTGACATTAGGGTAAAAGAGGGTCTTATAAGACCAATAAGACCTTTGGCAGACAATACCAGAATGCTTATTAAATACATCAATATAATAGGTGCACCTCTTTTAATTATACTTTTCGGAATTGTTTACAATGTAAGGAGAAAGAATAAACTTAATCGCATAAAGGAGGAGTTTAAATGAGAAAGAAATGGGAAATACGTATAGGTATTTTAATTGTACTTTTTGTTTTTGGTATTTACTTAAGGGTTCACCGAAAAGCCACTTCTTATATTAAAAGATACACTCTTGTGAATGTTAAAGATACTACCGGGATTGCTGGATTTGGAATAATAAAGGGTAAGGATACGATATTAATAAAAAAACATGGGGAACAATGGGTTGTGGTGCTGAATGGCAGGGAGTTTCCTGCAAATAATGCAAAGGCGTGGGAGCTTGCGGGAAAAGTCGTTAAAGCCAATTATCAGATTGCCAGCGAAAGCCCTAAAGATCTTGGCACATACGGGATTGATACCACCTCTTTTGTCTTTGAGATATTCACAAATGATGGTAAAACAGTCAGATTAAAAGTAGGGAAGCGTGGTCCTACTTACAATTCATTTTATTTTGTCTTTCCCGGAAAGAAAAAAGTTTACCTTCTCATGGGTATTCCAAGATATACGATCAGCACCGACGTAGATGCTTACAGAGACAGGAAGGTGGTGGATATTAAAAAAGAGGATATTAAGTCGCTTATTATTTGCAACGGACCTGATACACTTCTTATAAAACGGAAAAAAGATACGTTTATTGCTATTCCAGAGCTTGATACTGCGAGTATTATGGCCACACTCAACAGAGCAAGAGTAATGACGGCTTTTGGATTTGCAGATGAGGAACCTGATTCTGTTACAGGTCTTGAGAATACTGACAAGAAAATTGTGCTTATTACACAGAGTGATGATACGTTTATAGTATTTGTTGGGAATAAAGGAAAGTACGCCTTATATGTCACTACCAATAAAAGACCCGGAGAGGTTTTTAAAGTATACAGAAACTGGTTTGACGAGATATTAAAGAAGGCTGGACTGCTAAAAGAAGAGAAAGCCAAAGGATAGGTATTTAATAAAGGGGGTCTGTATGAAAATACTTCTAATAGGTAGTGGTGGATGGGGATTTAATCATCTCAGGGCGCTTGTTGCCAATTCAGAAGTCAGCAGGGTCTATGTAGCTGATTTAAACGAGGAGACCTTAAAAAAGGTGAAGACTGCCTTCCCTGATGTGGAAGTATCAAAGGATTACCGTGATTTTTTGCACAAGGTGGATGGTGTAATTGTTGCCACTCCTGCTGAAACTCATGTGAAGATAGCTCTTGAGGTAATTGAAAGAAAGCTGCCAGTGCTTATTGAGAAACCGATTGCGCTTACGGAAAAAGAGGCCCGCAAAATAATAGAAAGAGCGGATAAAAACAATGTACCGGTTGTGGTGGGGCACCTCCTTTTATATCATCCTGCTGTTATAAAAATAAAGGAGCTTGTAAAGAATGAAGAAATAGGTGCTCCATATTATATGTATTCCCAGAGGTTAAATCTGGGAAAAATAAGAAGGTTTGAAAATGTTATGTGGAGTCTTGCACCTCATGATGTATCCATTGCCCTTTATGTGTTTGAAAAAAAGCCGCTCAGGGTAAGAGGATATGGAAGGTCGTTTATACAAAAAGACAGAGAGATTGAAGACGTAGCCTTTCTTGATATTGAATTTGAGGGAGGCATTCTGGCGCATATCCATGTCTCCTGGCTTGACCCCCATAAAGTGAGATTGGTAAAAGTTGTAGGCTCGGAGAAGATGGTGGTTTTTGATGATATGGCGCAGGAGGAGAAATTAAAGATTTATAATAAAGGTGTGGACTGGGATTTATACGGTAATAATATGCCCTACTCTCCAAATGTTGCTGTAAGGTACGGGGATATATTCTCTCCAAGAATACCACATGCAGAACCACTTAAAGAAGAACACAGAGATTTTATAGAAAGTATTAGAACCGGTAGAGAGCCGGTTTCATCAGGAATACTCGCAGTTGAGATTACGAGGATACTTGAAAATGCAGAAAGATCCATGAGAAGAGGAGGGGAGAGGATTAAGCTTCAATAGGATGTGCAAGTACTTCAAGCCAGATGGGCGGAAATATCTTGACAATTCAAAGGTGGCGGGGTAATACAACAACATGAGGAGGTTTGTAGTTATTTTTCTGAGTTTATTTCTTCTCTCCTGCTCAGGGGCAACGTTGAGATATGAACACAGGCCTTATGTTTCAATAATTGCGACAAAGCCACTTGAATTTGATTTTAAAGGTGCCTATCTTCAACCGGACTCGGGAGAGGTTCTTCTGTCTATACTTGGAACACGTCCGGATTTCGTTGATTTTTTCGGTGTCCCTTTTGATACCTTCTTCACAAGGAGTTTAGAAGTGGAGCTGGATTCAGTTAGAAACTGGAAAATGAATCCAGCTTCGCCCCTGAAGCTTAAATTTGTAGTGGATAGATTTTATCTGGTCTATAAAATTGATGACATTGGAGAGCAACCAAACGGTGTAAGGTATGAATATGTTTTTGATTGTGATATAAAAGGCAGAGCCATAATGATGATGCGAGGTGATACTCTCGTTGTACCTGTGCATGGACGCAGACATTCAAAATGGTTTTTATATCTCTGGGGAGCATGGCAGCCAACTCTTCAGGATGAACTGGATATGATGTTTTCACAACTTACTGAGGAGATGGTAAAAGGTATTTCTCTCAGGCTTAAATAGTTATTCCACGATAAAGAGCAGGGGAGTAAGGACTGATATTTGATAGGTAGAGGATAGATTCTTTTCTCTCAGACCTATTTCAATGAACCCGGATGAGCCGCAATACATAAAAGGGGTGTTGTATTCTGCATTATAAAATGACGAATGCTTTTCAGTCACCACTATACCCCGAAGCCTTATCTCTTTTATTCGGTGTATTTTATCGCAAGGTATATTTGTTATAGCATTTCCAAACCTGTCAATATGGAGTATGATACCCTGATAGGTATGCTCATCCAGTATTGGAAGTTCCCACCATGGTTTTATTATGGGATTTTCAAGAGGTTTTCCCAATGTGTGTAGGTCGTGCCCAAGTGAGATAAGCGCTCCAAGGGGTGCGAAAATGTCCCTACCGTGGAAGGTACTGGACTCAACGGGTCTTTTTAATAGAGAGGTATTGGTAAAGAACATGAAAGTTTTTTCTCTAAGAAAAGGACTCAGGAGACCGTTGTCAGGTGCGACAAAAAAATACCCGTTATATTCTCCGAAAATCGCCTTTCTTTCACTTCCTACGCCGGGATCTACAACGCATACGAAGATGCTCCCTTTTTTGAAAAATTTATAGGATGAGTAGAGTATATAGGATGCCTCTATAATATTGAAAGGGGTGACGTTGTGAGTAAGGTCAATGACAGTGGCATACGAATTATATTCCCTTATCACGCCATGCAAAATACCCCTATAATGTGACTCCCCAAAATCAGTGAGTAAGATAATATCTCTACTCTCTTTTTCCACTTCTCAGCATTAAATCTGCAAATCTTATTACCTTTTGTTCAATATTGCCACCTAAAAGATGAAGAAGATCTTTAACTTTTAGTGAAAAACGATGAATATTTTTGATTACTTCAGGATCTCCGGGCCAGTTCTCAAGTAATATGTTTATATCTGTGTCAGCAAATAGAGAGTCAAGCGTGTAAAGTGTTATCAGTATGTCATCAAGATAGCCAAGGGACCCAAGTAACATTTCCGGGAGGATATCAGAGGGCAAAATCCAGTATGCCAGAACCATACTAAGTATGATTTTTCTTCTTACGTCTATCCGCTTATCTTTTGTTAGCCTGTAAAGGAGTACAAAAAGGTCAGGTGCAAGAAGTATTATTTCAATGCCCTTCTTCCCTAATTTTTTCTCCAATTTCTGGAGTTTTGTTTTTATTTTTTCTCTGAGCTTTTCGTAATACCTTTCGTATTGCTTTTCCTCAAACTCAAGAGGCGTAATGTCTTTCATATAGCAGAGTAAAAGGGGAGCAAAAGCTCCCCTTTCTTTATCTGTTCAGTATCTTAAAGGTTTTCTTATCTCTTGTTTTGAGGAAATACACACCTTTTTCTATAGATAGTCTATTTGAAGTGAGCCTTCCATGGAATACCATTCTGCCATCCACACTATAGAGGGAAACCGGTGTGTTTTTAATTTTATCATAGATGTAGGCGGGGAGGATACCGTGTGAAATGAGTATGAACTTTCCTGTGTGTACTTCGTTGGATTCTTTTTCCCCTATTGCTGCTGCTCTCCACTTGAGACCCATAGAAACCTTCGCAAGTTCGTTGCCATTATATGTCATATAGGCAATTACCCAGCTGTCAAGGTTCTCGTAGTAATCAAAGGCCACATCTCCACCTGTAGGCATAGAATCAGTTACATGTTCCATTACTATACTGTGATTCCCACTCCAGTCTGTTGAAACAAGATAAAGGTGTTTTGACCCTGATTGCTGTACCAAGAACAGGGTATCAGAAAGTCTGGAAAGTGTGGCTGGAGTTCCTATAAGATCAATTATATATGTACTGTCAATAAATCCTATGTTTGCAGGATCAGAAACGTCAAGCTCTGAGAATTTAATAGGCTGAGAGAATCTGTAGGCAGCGGAATAAATTATGTTCTCTGTAAACGGCTTGTCGTCTATAGTAGAGGGTGCCCCTATTCTTGCATCCTGGCTGGATGAATTAACAAATACGCTCTGTAAAAGTTGCCAGTTGGAGTCAAATTTCAAAAGATAGGTTCCATCTTCTGGATTACTGCCATGCCGGAAGGCAGTTACCCACCATATTCCCGTCTCCTTATCAAATGTCAAATCCCAGTAATAAAGGGTATCTGTGCCAGGAAGTGTTGTAACAGTATCAAAAACTTCAGTTTCTGGGTTGAATCTTATTACCATACCTGTAAAAAAGTTCATGATGTAAACCAGTCCATTTGTAAAGGATGTCCCGTACCATGCATTGTTTGTATCAGGCAGAGCCCATCTATCAAGAATGGTTCCCAGCACGGGATATGAATATGCAAGAGCATAAGCAGTATCATTGCCAGGAGTTGGGTCACCGGAGAGACTCGTAAACGCTATAACATTGAAAAACTCACTGTCACTTGTAGCCTGGAAATTTTCGGTAAGCGTTACGGTTAGTGTTTCCTGGGGTGAAAGGTCAAAAGTTGTTGAGCTATTATAGACCTCATTCCCTGTGGCTGTATCCGTTATAATGACTGTGAGTGGGATATTTGAAATAGATGCAGATGAATTATTTACCACCACCACCTGTACAGGATGGGGGTCTGTACCCACATACCCTGTGGGAGAGATAATAGTGTCAACTGCCACATCGTTGGGAACGATGAGCTGACCAGATATTTCTATGTTATCAACTGCAAAAAATCCTGCAGATGAATCGCCCGCAATATATGCAAAACCTATCTGCAGGCTATCTGCCGAGCCTGCCATTGTATAGAGGTCAAAGGTATCTACCTCTTGAAACATGTCTCGGCTGAAGGCTCTTAAGATATTCCAGTCTCCCCAAGCCCCCCCTGTGTGGAATCTTACAATTATTATTGCAGAGTCTGTAGTTTCTACCTCTCCATAGAAGGATATGCCACATGTGAAAATAAGAGAGCTATGGTCAAGGGATATATCAACCACCGGGCTTACAAGGGTGTCTGCTGCAAGTGTATCAATACCAGGCCCATCAAGGTAAACGTAATAACTTCCATAGTCAGGTGGCTGAAGGGGAACATCCCACCCTGACCCAATAGTCCATGTATTGCCCACAATGCCGTGGTCATATATTGTCCAGCTTGCGGGTATTGCTCCAGATTCAAAATTTTCGCTCATAAAAACAAAAGACAACAACCATAGGACCCACATTTACACCTCCTTGTTGTGTTTGCTGTTATACCAACATTACATTATGGTACATGGATGGCCAATTTCATCATCATAACATGGATGATTCTGGTTACCTGCCCTCCAAGAAAGCTGAATGCAGTAAAAGAAACAAGTGCTATTAAGCCAACAATCATTGCATATTCTACTGCTGTGGCGCCTTCTTCACCTTTTAAAAGGTTTTTAAATGCCACTATACCTTTCATTTTACACCTCCTCTGTTTGTAATATATATAAACTAACTTCTTCAATTTGTCAAGTCAGTTGAGCAACCTTACAAAAATACCAATAAAATCGCCGTATTTATTTTTACTTACCCTGATGATAAGGTTTCTAAATAACAGAAATTCGACACCATAGTGAAGGTATTTAAGATCGTCATATGCCATAAGTAACTGAATTACAAGCTCACCTCTGTATAAGGTGTGGGACATACCCAGAAATGGAATCATGTGAAAAGCAGTATCCTTGTTTTGAAGAAAAACCCCGACACGTAGATATTGATTGGGGTGGACGTTAAAATTCCCTCCATAGGTTTGTGAATTTGAGACTTTTTTGTAATATATATCCCCGTTGAATGTTTTACTTGTATAGAGGGCTTTGCATAAAAAAAGATGCACAATGGTATCTTTTTTAAAGTCGTATAACATTTCTGATAAGGTTAGGAAAACAAAATGTCTATACAAAAGGTTGATGTTTCCTAAAACAGGCATTTTTGCTGAATTCTTGATAGGCATTTTTAAAGTTACGTTTATGTTTCTGGTTTTAACCCCTAATAAAGGCCCCAGGAACGTGGATTCCTGGGTATATATGCCAAAAACACCTGTTTTAAAATATGGGAGGGATCTGGAGATATAGGTGTTTATATAGGCCATACTGTGGAATGACAAAGCACTATTTGCGGAAAAGACCCACCGGGATATTTTTGTATCCAGGTAGGAAGTAAAACATGAGGGGTTTCTGTGAAAAAGAGCAAGTGTTAGATGGCTTGTTTTGTTGTTTATTTGCCCCCCTATCAAATAGTTTTGTTTTGTAAATCTATGGTTAATGGCCTCTGTATTGTAAGATAAAAACACTGTGTGGAAAGTATCTATTACTGGAGACGCGTAGCTTAAACCTATATAAGATGCAGAATTTTTGTGTTTTATTGACATGACATCAACAAGAGGAACTTTGAGGGTATCTATATTCGGGTTAATTGTCCAGGTATAATTTAGTGTGTCAACTATAAGGATTTCATTGTAAAAAGAAAAGCCTGTGTCCATAAGTACGTGCATAAATGTTTCAGGAAAAAGGAGATCATGTATGGGTGACACAGATGTAATTCCTTTGTGGCCTTCCCAAAAGCCCAATAGAATAAGAATTAGTTGCATTTTTCAAGTATGTCCTTATACTGTTTAATTCTATCTATGGGGCTTTTGTGATGCGTAATATCCCTTCCCACCACAATAAAGTCAGCTCCGTTTTTTATAGCTCTACATGGAGAGGTCTTTCTCAACTGGTCTTCTGTTTTAACGTCATTGAGTCTTATCCCAGGTACGATTGCTTTTAGTGTGGGAAAAAAGGTTTTTATTTTTTTGACCTCAAGTCCTGAGCAGACTATGCCATATAAACCAGCTTCATACGAGATACTGGCAAGAGAAAAAACCGCATCTTCTATCTTTTTCCCATATAGGTTAAAAAATTCTGCTTCACCTATGCTGGTTAATACCGTCACTCCTAATAGTTTAATATGAGTTTCAGCCTTTTTTTGAGCCTCCTGTAGCATTTTCTTTCCTCCTTGTGCGTGAATTGTGAGAAACTCAATATCCAGTCTATTTAATATCTCCACAGCCGATGCCACAACAGATGGAATGTCATGCAATTTCAGGTCCAGAAAGATTTTTGCCCCCATTTTTACCGCCTCTTCAACTATTGTGTTTCCGTATCGTATATATAGGGGAAAGCCTACTTTAAATCTTGAGGTGTAAGGCAAAAGCTTTTCAATTATATTCAGGGCTTCTTTCTTTTCATCAAAATTTAGTGCAATGATGATGGGATTTTTATTGTTCATAATTTAAAAGCTCCTTTATTGTTACATTGAGTGAAGGTGTATCCATAGCCTTTAATACTGGTTTTATTATTTTTTCAAGGTTTTTGTTCTGAGTGTTGGTAAATCTCACCAGACCCAGCTCCTTAAGTAAATCTTTCAATCGGAGTTTTTCAGGGCTTACAGTGGGGATAACGCTTTTGCCATCCTGGAGAAAGGTTAAGAGGGAACGTTCATAAAGCTTTTCCAGGGAGTATATAATAACAGGTTTCTTGACCTTTAATGTTTTTGAAAGCTCCCCTATGGTGGTGGCGCCCTTTACCACATAGTTTTTCAATAGTACAAGCATTATAGAAAGATAGAGGGCGTCTTCATTTTGTACCTCGCAAAATCCCTCAAGTATGTGAACAAGCTCTGCTCCCAGAAGTGCAATTAGCCAGGAAAAGTAGATCCATATAAGGAACATGGGAAGTACACCAATTGCTCCGTAAATATAAGGAATGAGACTAAAATGCTCTATGTAGTAGTCAAATAAGTACTTGGATAACTCCCACAAAAAACCTGCTAACAATGCTGCTATTAACGCGTTTTTTACGGAAAAAGGAAAGCTTGGAAAAACATAATAGAGGATGAAAAATGCAAGGCTGGTTAATATCCATGGAAGAGCGACTTTGAAAAAACTGGTAAAAATGATGCTTGCCAGTATTTCTCTTCCCATTGTACTTTCTTTAACCTGTGAGGAAATATAGAGGGAAAGTACTATGAAGAGGGGAGAAAGAGTAATAAATGCCCAGTAGGATAAATATTTAATGTATCTTGGAGCCTTCCTTTTTACTCTCCAGATTTCATGCAGAGAATCATCAACTGTCTCAAGAAGAAGTACAGAGAATATAACAACCCCGATAATTCCTATAATTCCCAGCGAACTTGATTTGTGAATAAGGGAATTTACGAGGGACTGTATTCTGGTAACGTATTGTGGCATAAAGAGCTTTAGCAAAAGTGCATTGATGTCCTTTTGAAACCTTTCAAATTGACCGAACCTGGAGTAGAGGGAAAATACAAGTGTGCTTAATGGAATAAGGGAGAGAACAAAAGTGTAACTTAACGCACTCGCTTTAAAAAATACTCTGTCGGACTCTATTTTTCTCCAGAATCTTTTTAAAAAATCAATCAAATTGTGAGATTCTTCTCAGTCTTTGCGTCAAAAACGTGGATTTTGCTTGTGTCCAATTTTACCGCAATCTTAGAACCAGTTTCAGGGGGTTCCTTGGGTTCCATTCTTACAATAAACTTATAATTTTCGGTGGATAAATACAGGAGAATCTCATTACCGAGGGTTTCATGAAAATCAACTGTTGCGACAATCTCTCCCACGCTCTGCACCTTCATATTTTCAGGTCTTATTCCCAGGATAACCTCTCTGGTGTCATGTAATTTTAACTTTTGTGCCTTATTTTCAGGTATTGCAACCTTAAAATCACTGGATACAAAATATAACGTTCCTTCTTTCTCTTCAAGTTTCCCTTCAAAGAAATTCATCGGAGGTGAACCAATAAAACCAGCAACAAACTTGTTT
>JALVLE010000054.1 GCA_027033555.1 Caldifarciminota bacterium
ATTACAATGAGATCGCAGAGATTCTCGATATCAATATTGGCACTGTAAAGTCTCGTCTCTTCAGGGCGAGACAAATGTTATCAGAAAAAATGAGGAGATACCTATGAAGGAGTGCAGGGAGAAAATTTTGAAATATATTAAAAATGAGTTGACTCAATCCGAAGCACTTGAGGTGGAAGAGCTCATTGAGAAAAATCCTGAATGCAGAGAGATTTATGAAAAAGAGCTTAAACTGGAGAAATTACTCTTCGAACTCGCAGACAGTCTGCCTGTACCTGAATTTGAAGTAAAAGTAAAGAGGCGCACTTTCTGGCGTTTTGTCCCGGCTGTTGCCGTTCTTGCTTTCATTGCGGCAATTGTTTTTAAGCTTTCGCTTCCGGCAACTGCAACAGGTGGCCAATTCAAGCTTGTAACTCCGGTGAATCAAATGGTCTTAAGCTCGGTGAGTCCTGAAATAGTGATAACAGTTCCGCCAAAGGCGGAAGAAGTTTCCTTTCTAATCGATGGTGAACTGCTTTCTGGTGAGGTAAAGAAGTACGATGGCGTGTATGTGGTGAAGCCGGAGTATCTGGATGAAGGGTACCACGAGTTTAAGGCTATCCTCAAGCAGGGAGATAGATTTAAGACTATTACAAAAACCTTCTATGTGGTGAACGAGAAATGAGCGCTTTAATTTTGAGTTTTATACTACTTTCTCACATAACACCGGAGCGAATTCTCGTCAGGCCTGGTGATAGTGTTAAACTTACTATCACCGGTGGGAAGGTCAAGAAAATTCTCGTCTTACCAGAGAGGATTGGATTTGTTAAGGATAATTACTTTTATGCCAGAAGAAAAGGAGAAGGGGTCATAAAAGTTCTCTACAAAAAGGGTTCACCTGCCTATGCCTTTGTAAAAGTAATTGAAAATAGAAGACTGCTCAATGTACGTGTGGTCCCTGAAAAAGTCCAGCTAATGCCCGGTGATTCTATGAAGTTTTTTGTCAAATTACCGATGGAGATTAATCCTGAGAGGTGCTTTATCAATTGGCGAGTTTTGCCTTCATGGATTGGGAATGTGAATCTTGAGGGTGAATTTGTGGCGGGGAATCGATTCGGTAGGGGTAAGGTGATAGCAGTTGTGAGATGTGGTAGAAGAAAGGGACTTGGATTTTCAAATGTTACAGTAGGTGAGGAGGTTAAGTTTAAAAAGGTTTCCATCAACCCCAACCCTTTATACATACCAGATATTTTGAAAGGTAAGGTTAGACTGAATGTTTCACCTGAGGATTTTGACTCTGTTGACTGGCTTGTGGAGCCTCAGGGACTTGGATTTGTGAACGAAAAGTTTGAATTTGTTCCTGTAAAATCTGTTGGTCGAGGTGTTCTCTGGTTTACTGGCTGGAAAAATGGGGAGGTTTATACAGGTAGAACATTTGTTCTTATTGGCAGACCACGCTCAAGGATCGAAATTTCAAAAAATGTTGTTGAGCCTGGGGAAAGCTTGACTGTTAGGGTTTTAAAAAAGCCCCGTATGCCAAAGAGAAGAGGTATGTTCAGGTGGTCCGTTGAGCCTGAATGGCTCGGCAGGTTTGAAGACCCATTTAAGTTCCCGGAGACAGTTTTTGTGGCAGGACGTAAAAATGCTGCAGGAACTATATTTATAAGTAGAAGAGGCAGACCCCTCGATTTTACAAGAATACCATTAATAGTAGGACTACATGAAGTGGAAATTGAGCCCCGGGACACCATAATAAGGATTGGAGAAAGTCTGAAGTTCAGGGTAAATTCAAATTACAAGGGTATCTGGAAAATTTTCCCTCCTCTTGCAGGGGAAATTGATGAAAACGGAAACTTTAAGGCAGAAGTACCATTGAGAAAAGCTTATATTATCTACGAAATCACCGAGGATGGTGGAGGCGGTGGTATATCCACCATAACCATT
>JALVLE010000055.1 GCA_027033555.1 Caldifarciminota bacterium
TAAGCTCGTGCCTTTTCTTAATTGCACCGCTTAAGGAGATATCAGGAATAAAGAATCCAAAAATTCCAGCAAGGACACCCACTATAATAGAATTTAGTGTGCTCATATGAAACATAACGTAAGCCACACCTCCCCCCAGAATACCAATAAAGATAAGGCCTCCAAACTTCTGCGCCATAAATCTACCTACAGTTGCATCATACTGTCCAGCCATGATAAGTCTCTTTTCTATGGATTCAAAATAGCGAGATGGTAAAATTTTTCTTAATACAGGCTGTAGTTTTTGAGAAATATAAAAACCAACTTTCTCTGTAAACCCTTCCATTTCAAAAGAAACAGCTTCCCGCCTCCTCAATGCCGTCCTCGCACGCAATCTCTCAATTCTTTTCTTAACATCTACTTCTCTTTCGGAAGGCACAAGAGCAAGTATCAAAAACATTATAAATCCTACTATACTAATAAACAGAAATATTAACGTCATAGTCTCACCCTCACTTTTTAATATTCAATAGTAATTATTTTCTTTATCCAGATAAAGGCTATAGTGATAAGGACAAAGCAAAAGCCATTTATGAGCAATCCAAGCCATGTGCTAATCATTGGCCTAAAAAGATCGCGCTGAGTAAGCCATAAAAGAAACTCTATGAAAAACGGCAAAACTGTTATTACATAGGCAGACAACCGCCCCTCTGCAGTAAGCGCCTGAATTCTTCTTTTTAGTTTTCTTCTTTGGGTAATAGTCTCTGCCACATGATCAAGTACCTCTGATAAATTTCCACCTGTTTGGAGCTGAATAACAACTGCAGAAGTAAAGGTCTTCAAACTCTCGCTTTCAGGAACCTCTTCTTCAAGCTTTTTAAAAGCATCTTTCAGGGTCCCACCGAGTCTTACATCTCTAAGCATAGCTCTTATTTTGTCTCTAAAAGGGGATTCAATCTGATCGGCCACAAGCTCCAGTCCCTGCATAAATCCAAGTCCTGCTTTCAGTGAATTAGCAAGAAGATGGGCTGCATCTTCAAGCTGCGCCTCAAAAAGGTCCAGCCATTTTTCTCTCAAGCTGTTTATAAATGATCTCAAGAACACGTAGGTAAGTCCTTCAAGAAATATGAGCATTATTATTTTATTAAGAATGGGACCAAAGGCAAAATAGACAAATACGGCTACTAATGTATGCACAATTAACTTAAAATAAAATATCTGTTCCTTGGTTTTAAAGTACAAAATATTCCCGGCAGGCGTACCTGCTTCCTTTTTTATTACTCCAGAGAGAGATTGAAGCACTATATATACAATAATAGCCCCCGTAAGAGAGGCCATTATTGCAATTAATAGCAACATCCCGTTCATATTTTAACTCCCCTTCTACTTCTCATTTTTTAAAGCACGAACCCCCTGGACACCCTATTTTATCTAAAAACTGCTGAATTCTTTCTGGAGATATTGTGTTTTGATTAATAACAGTAGCATTTTTATTTCCCATGTATTTACTTAAGGTTTTCATAATAGTGTTCACATTAGCCCCCGCAAAAGGGGATCCACCACCTCTTGGTGCTTGGCTTGCGCTCTGCACTTTATATACCTTTCCTGTAGATGTTATTTTATACACATTACGCGTAAGCCCTCCTGAAAGATTACCTTCATAGATCTCCACATACTGACTAGTAATTCTCCTCCTCACACGTTTTATGCCAAGATACTTGCGGAGTACATCATATGTATTAACCGCCTTAAGAGGAATATACTCTTTTTCTCCTATAGGCTTCGGAATCACATAAAGTGTGGCAATCCGCTGCAGCAAAAGAAGGTCCTCTGCAGTATCCGGGGCTACCGCAAAGGTAATTGTACTTGCTCCTCCAGGGGCAGAAAGCTGCTCCATAAGCCCCTCTTTACTCGTAGCAGCAGTCGTAGGAAGCG
>JALVLE010000056.1 GCA_027033555.1 Caldifarciminota bacterium
AGAGGATACCGATCAGGGGAATGTCTTCTGGAATGTAATTGACCTCACTCAGCACAATGGAGGAGAGCCCATTTATCTTACCTATAATGATACTGTATATCTCGGAATAGAAGGAATGGACAACGGTGCAGACACTGTTGCACTTATGCTGGATAGTCCAAGTTCCGGTTATTATCATACCTATATGCAGGATACGCTCGGGAACTGGAATCTTGTTAACGCTGATATCTTTATCCGGGCTATTGGTGATTATGTGAGCAGTGCCAAAGAGAACATGACAGCGCCACTCAAGTTTACAGCGCTTGTTCCAATGCCTAATCCATTCCATGGACACACAGTGATTAAATTTGCTCTTCCTGAGAAACAAAATGTAACTCTTGACATTTACGATGTAAATGGTAGAAGAGTAACGAGGCTGCTAAACGGAAAACTCAATGCTGGCTGGCATACTGTTACCTGGAATGGCACTGATGCAAGGGGAAGACGGGTTAAATCGGGTGTGTATTTCTACAGACTTACAGCTGGCAAGTACAGAAAGACAGTGAAGATGCTGCTTGTGAGATAGAAATCACCAATTCTGCAAATAAAAAGGCGGGGAGACCTCCCCGCCTTTTTATTTTTGTTTTCCTCACACAGGATATATAATTTTGGCTATGAAGTATTTCAAACTACTTTTGTTTACATTAGCCATATTATCACTCAGTTGTGCACTTATAAGTACTGCCAGGGAGATAACTGCTGTCAAAAAACTACAAATAGGAATTGAAGAAGTGGTGGTGAAAAGGGTAAGCTTTGATGGAATAGATATGAATTTTCGTCTTATAGTTAAAAACCCCAATAGCGTGAAGGCCAGAATTGTTTCTTTTGATTTTGATGCTCTCTTTAATAACCAAAAAGTAGCAAGGGGTTCATTATCCAGAACAATTGTGATAGATGCGCAATCTGCCAGGAAAATCACAGTTCCTGTGCATATTCCCTTTGAAGCAGTTGGTGAAGGACTTAAGAGAGCGATTCTGGAGAAAAATGTTGAAGCAGGAATTGTAGGGTATGTTTTAATTAATACGCCACTTGGTAAGTTGCGGTTTAAGGTTCTGGATAAAACCCGTAAAATTTTATGACAAATGTCTTTAAACTTCTTCTGGTTGCTGTAATCCCGGGCGTTGTACTACTTTTGTATGTGTATTATAGGGACAAGTACGAAAAGGAGTCACCTTTGCTCGTATGGAAAGTGTTCATATTCGGGATATTCTCTGCATTTGTTGCCGGTGAGATTGAGAGGCTCATTTATTCATATCTACATGGGATTGAGAATAGCCTTATAGTCCTGTTTGCATTGTTGTTCTCATTTGTTGCCATAGCGCCTGCAGAAGAAGGAGTAAAATTTCTGGTTACCTATTACATTGCTTTTGGAAATGAAGCTTTTAATGAACCTATGGATGGTATCGTCTACGCAACAAGTGCATCCCTGGGATTTGCCACGCTGGAGAATATTCTATACGTATTAAACTCTGGTGTTGAAACAGGAATTTTTAGAGCTTTTACCTCAGTCCCCACTCATGCTTTTCTTGGAATAATTATGGGCTCTTATATGGGGAAGGCAAAATTTGCTGATAAGTTGCAAAAAAATAAATTTTTATGGTTGTCCATCTTTGTTCCTCTTTTTCTGCATGGTATTTTTGATTTTGTGCTTTTGTCAAAAACTATACTTGCAATTCTTATATATCCTATCATGACGTATGCTATGCTTGTCTCTTTACAGAACATCAACGTTTCTCTGAGTCAAAGCCCCTTTAGAGGGGAAAAAAAATAATCAGGCCTGTAATATATGTAATATAAAAGAATATTGAGGTAACTTCCGAACTAAAGCTCTCTCTTTCACCACTGATATCTAAATTCTGTTTTTG
>JALVLE010000057.1 GCA_027033555.1 Caldifarciminota bacterium
GTATGTTAAGGGCCTCAAAATTGTACCAGTCTGTCTCAATATAAGGTCCATCCACGAATTTAAATCCCAATGAGGAGAAAATCTCTCTGATTCTCAGTTCTATAGAGGTAAGAGGATGAAGATTTCCCTTTAAGATTTTTCTACCAGGAAGCGTATAATCCCAGGCCTTCTTTTCCAAAGCGATTTTCGCCTCTTCCCTTTTCTTTTTAAGGAGAGGTTCATATTCTTTTTTAAGTGCATTTAAAAGGGCACCTATCTCTTTTCTTTTCTCTAAGGGAAGATCTTTTAGGCTCTTTAATGCCTTTGTAACAAGCCCTTTTTTGCCAAAATATTTTATACGTATATTTTCAAAATCATCCGGGGAAGAGGCCTTTTTTACTTCTTCTTCTAATTCTCTCCTGAGTCTTTCTGCCTCATTCACTTTTATTCCCTGACCGATTCTACAAGTGCTTTAAATGCCTCTTTATCCCTAACCGCCATATCCGCAAGTACTTTTCTGTTAAGATTTATATTGTTCTTTTTGAGCAGGTGCATGAAGGTTGAGTAATTGAGACCCAGCTCTCTTACAGCCGCGTTGATTCTCAATATCCAGAGTCTCCTGAAGTTTCTCTTCTTTTCTTTCCTGTGTCTGTATGCATACTGCAGGGATTTATACACCTGCTCTTTGGCCTTCTTAAATGTAGAATGTTTCTGACCAAAGTAACCTCTTGCAAGCTTTCTTATCTTTTTATGCCTTCTTCTCCTTGTGAATCCGGTTTTTACACGCATAACATCCTCCTCTTAGGTAGTCCTAAATTATACTGCCTCAAATACAAGTAGTCAAAATAAGATTCTGAAAAAGCTCTTATTTATGCCTCTTATACCTTCCCATCAAGGTATCCTGGGCAATTATATGCCCCTTTATCCATTTTAGAAGCTTCTTTTTTGTCATATCTTTTTCACAGGGTAAAATGGTATCAAGCACATAGGCTTTAAAAAAGTACCTGTGCACCCCGGAGGGAGGACATGGCCCACCATACCCGTATCTTTTAAAATCGTTTATGCCCTGGCAAACATTACCCACTCTCATTTTTCCCGGGAAGCCTTCCCTAAGTCTAACTGTGTCAGGTGGAATATTATAAATTACCCAGTGTACCCAAGTTCCCATTGGGGCGTCTGGGTCATCTGCTATAAGGGCAATGCTTTTTGCATTTTTTGGTACACCTTCAAACACTATTTCCGGAGATATATCCTTACCATCACATGTGTATTTAGCGGGAATCAGCTGTCCGTATGAAAAAGCAGGACTTTTTATGTGAAACTGGGTCTTTAAACTATCCTGCACCATCAAAAGAACAAGGGAAAACAAAATACCCATTACACCTCCTCCTTTTTATAAAAAGTATTTCACACCAGACCCGTATTTCAAAATCTCATCTACCATCAACAATCTGGATGTGGGCAGAATCAATTTTTATAGTATAGATACTCAGTTCCATAACTGTTAGCATTTCTTTAATCACTGCTCCTTTTGGTGGATCTATTTTTAATTTGCAGGGGGAATAGAACATGACAGCGAAAATAGAATTAACAAATTTCATTCTTTTTCCATTGCATCTTACGTAACCCCTTATCCGGGAATCATAAAACTCCCCACCTGCTATATTTCCTACCCTTACATCAATATTACTATTCTCAGCGTGTATAATCAGCGAAATACTGTTGGGTATAACCATTTCTGAGGTGGAAAATATATAAATAGTATCCCCCTTTTCATAAGGTTTTGTTGAATCTGGATAGAACTTTATCAAACCTCTCTTTATGGTTGAATCTCCGTTCACCACCAACGCTGCATTTTTAACTACCAAACATAAGGTATCCCTCAGCTTAATCCCCATGGAGTCCGGAAAATTATTATTCAAAGTGATTTCCTTAAAATCTTCAAATGGGATGCGTATTTTTATCTTTCCTGCATCACACGCAAGAAGGAACAGCAAAAAATATGGAAAAAAGCCAAATACTCTCATCTTATCCCCTCCTTTTTTATCACATCAATGCTGCTTAATGCCCCTTCTATATTTAAAACAATATCGCCCTCTCTGTCGCTGCAGGCACTCAGGCTTTTTAAAGAAAGAAAACTTTCTACTTGTCCCTTTTGGCACAAGACGTTATCAGGCAATCTCATCGTAAAACTGCTCATGGCAGAGGAGAGGTAAATATAAAGGGGCTTCACCTCTGGTTTAGAATCAAAATCAAGCGCCACAGTTGCCATACCTGCATTGATTTCCATGGTATCTGCAAGAAAGTTCTCCGCACCTTTTATGTTTATACTCCCTGCTCCTACATTTATTTCCATTTTTCCACCTTCCTTTCTGTTTTTCCCTTTAAAATAAATTGAAACAAGACCAGCCCCCACATTTAACTCAACTAAAGATATAGAGTATTTTGCAAATACGGCATTCAGATTTGCCACACCTGTGTTTACATTAACAGTATCCGCACAGAGAGATTCAGGCAACCCAACATCTATTTCTATGCTATCTTTTAAGCTTTTCCAAAAGCCTCTTATATCCTCTATACTGCTTACTGAATCAGTTTTAATACTCTCAACAATACCACATACCACCTCATTTCCATTTCTTTTTATCCCAAACTTATCTTTCATTGAATCCGGCGCAACCACTTTCACCATAATTTTACTTCCTCCCGCATTGTGGATCCTGCATCTTCCCACACAGTTAATCTCAAGATAGGAAACCTTTTCTACAGGTAATGCAACGGAAAACACGCTTTGAAAGAGCATTGTTGTGATGACAACAATATTCATGGATTACCTCCTTTTTTTAAAATAAGAATAGGTATCTCACTTTAAAAGCATATACAAATTCCGGACTCTGCCACCTGCTACTATTTTTCACAAATAGGCGGTTCAAAACAAGATAAAACCTTGATTTTGGTTTTATCTCCCATGAATAATAAACAGAAAGCCTGGAGAATGTGGGTTCAAGTACAGCCTCATGGACAATTACATGATTGTTCTGGATGGTAACTTTCATAAACGGCGTAAAATGATATGTAAGTCCCGCCACACCTGAAAAGGTTGTGCTACGATAGCCTCCATCCGGCCTGTATTCGCTCCAGGCTTTTACTGTATATTTTCCTCCAAGTTTTGCAAAAAGTGGAAAATGCACCCCCAAAGTGGTATAAATTGACCTTCCTCTGTACATCCTAAGATAATTCCATGTGTATGCCCAGTTTGTACTAAAATGGAGGCTGCTGCTTTTTATTCTCATCCACATATAAAGGCCTGCGAATTTTGCAAAATATGGCTGCATAAGGGTATCTTTTGTATATTCTTTATCCACCGCTCCGTTCAGATAAACCCCCATCATAAGCGGCTTGCGAAAATTGAGAGAGAGATTGGTTCTTACTCCATAGGATATTCCAGGGTCTTCCGGATCCCTGTGAAAAATAGGGGATATATTGGCATTATATGAACTTAAAAAAGAACCCGGTTTGCCTATTTTATACTTTCCAAGGAGAAGTGCTCCACCTTTTTCTCCTCTGTAAAGGGTGGTATAACCTGTTGGGGATATATCAAATCGTGAAGAGACAATGTTTCCTCCAAAACCCACCAAGTACCATCTTTTTATAAACTGCACTCCTCCCACCTGCAAAGCCAAGGCAGGTAAACCACTATCATTTTTATGTAGTATAACCTGCCATGAAAAGGAATTACGTTTTTTCCGTGCAGTACCATCAAAAGAAACTGCATAAAAAGTAGAATCATTTTCTAAATCCTGTCTGTATGCTACCACCATCCCTACCTCTGAATTGGAAAAAACGGTATGTCTTGCTCCTAAGGCACTCCAGAACGTATAATGGGCCGTATCATATCTACCCTCAAGTCTTCCTGTTAAAACTCCCAACACCCCAAGCTGGGCCTTTTCCCCCTTATTGGTAGCCTTTATTCCAAATACAAGAGGTACCTGTCCTGCAACATCCGTAATTTTCTTTCCTATCCTTCTGGAATAGAACACATACGCGGGGTTGAGATAATTCATAGATGGTGCAAATATCTCCTTTCCCTCAAGGAAAAAAGGCCTCTTTTCCTCATAATAAATCTCCGTCCTACCCAAAGTCATTGTAAATGGGTCTGACTCTATTTCAGCAAAATCCGGGAAAAGTGTTGAGCTAATGGAAAAAGCCCCTTTTTTATACTTCATATCAAGTCCTGCTTTTAGATTGTATTTATTGAGACCAAGGTATGTAGAATACACCTTCTTTGAAAGGAACACGGGATACAGCTCAAGTCCTATTCCACTCTCCCCAGGATGCACATTTTTCATAAGGCCAAACATGGACACCTTTATACCTGTATTTTCAGGCGGCAAAACCCACCAATCCTCTTCTCTGATATTCTCATAATAAACCTTGAAATTTACTCCCCAGGTGGTGATTTTCTTTTTAAACTTAAGGGTCTTAAATGGTATTTTTAATTCAACAAGGGCCAAATAATTTTTGCCTTTTTGGAAAACCCTGACGCGACTCTCCCACACCCCATCCCATGTATCATCAAAACGCTCCCCATCTCCTGTTATAAGCCCATCGTTCCTCTCATTTGCAAGGGAAACTGAAAACCAGTATGCCTCTATCATGGAATGAAGCGGGTCAATATAAACAGTTACCCAATCAGGTCTTCCTGAAAGGCGTGTATCCGGTTTTATTGTGTCATATTCAATCTTAAAGAGAAAATACAGATTGTTTTCATCCTGAAGGGCTTTTACTTTCGCACTATAGGTAGCCTCTTCTCCATAATAAGGCTCACTCATTCTCATTACATACACAGAATCCGCAGAATACCAGAGGGCCTCCTCTTTGCCATTAAGTCTTATCCCTTTAGCCATTTTAATACTGAAGGAGGGCAGAGTGGTTACAAAAATAAGTGCACTGTAGATTATCATCCCTCACCTCCTTTTACCTTATCTTCATCCGGAATAATTATCCAGGCAATAAGATAGAAAAGAATGGAACCTCCGCTAAGTATAAAAAGCAATAAAAGGAGCCTTATTATAACCGGATCTATATCAAAATACTCCCCAAGGCCAGCACATACACCAGCAATTATCCTGCCTTTTTTAGGCCTATACAGCCTTTTCTTTGCCATATTACACCTCCTAATACTCTGCTTTCTTATACAAATACAGGTCAATAAGGAATAAAAGTACTGACACAAAAAACGGGTATACAAACAGAAATCTTCCCTTGCGAACTATGTGGTCACCTGCAGTGATAATATGAAAGACAAAGGGATCTGGCAACATTTTTTTAACCTTCGCATACAGGAAAAAGTACAGAATAAGCAGCAATATTCCAGCAAAAAATGCCACAGTGTTTCTTTTAATATAAAGGCATCGCGACAATAAATAGAGGGTGTATCCAAAAAGATACGAAAGAAAGAACAAAGGAAGCGGGATAAAGAAAGATGCAGGATAGGGTGTAAACTGCACGATTACCCCTTTTGTGTTAGAGAGGAGAGAAAACAGGACAAGCGGAATAGCATAAAGCAGAAATACTTCAAACAGCATAAAAAGAGAAAAACCAGCAGTAAACTCAAAAGGCGTAAAAGTTGAAGCAAGATAATGTATTATAGTGCCATTATCCCACTCCTTTTTGATAATAGCTATCCCTCTTATAAAAAACAACACAGGATAAATTACAAGAGGGATGAGAATAACAAATGGAATAATATTTTTAACAAGCTTGCCATGGAAAATAAACCGTGCAAAAACCGGTAAAATATACAGACCCCCCA
>JALVLE010000058.1 GCA_027033555.1 Caldifarciminota bacterium
ACTCCTTCCTTCGGGAAACCGAACACTATGGGTACGATTTTTGTGTTCATACCAAGAGAATATTGAATAAAAGGGAGCTGAACTTCAAGAGAGTGCTCTTTTATGTGGAAGAGTGGTTCGTCCAGAAAATATGGAGAGGATTCAAGAAGGGTATTGGCTATTTCTTCATCAATGAAGCTCTCTCCAAGAGGGGTGAGCCAGCTCCCTTTGCTCCATATAGATGCACCGTAAAAGGCATAGTGGTGGGAGGGACCGAGCATAATAACTGTTTCAATATCTTCTTCTGTGAGCTGCATATATGAGGATGCAGCAATTCTTCCCGAATAAATATATCCGGCATGTGGGGATAACACTGCTTTAGTGTTGTATACTTTCTTTCTTGCTGCTCGTTCAAATAGATAAGCCAAAAATTCTTCCAGGTCTTTTTTATCACCTGGATAGAAACTCCCAGCAAATTCTGGCTTTCTTATCGTGTTCATAGTATATACTTTGATAGGTCTTCGTTTTCAATAAATTTTGAAAGTTTCATGTCAACTATCCTGGCTGTGATTGTAATTTTATCTTTTCTAATATCCGGTACATCAAATAGGTAGTCTTCCAGTATTTTTGCCATCACGGTATGAAGTCTTCTTGCTCCGAGGTCTTCCATCATTTCATTGGCAAGATGGGCATAGTGAGCTATCTTTTTTATTGCACCTTCAGTAAATTCAAGTTCAACACTTTCTGCCCGAAAGAGTGCTTTGTACTGTTTTAAGAGAGAGGATTCTGTTTCTGTGAGTATTCTGTAGAACTCTTTTTCCCCGAGTGAGGATAGCTCTACCCTTATGGGAAAGCGTCCCTGTAATTCAGGAATGAGATCGGATGGACTGTGGTTGGTAAAAGCGCCAGCTGCGATGAAAAGAATATGGTCAGTTTTAACAGGTCCATATTTGGTGGCCACAGTAGTACCTTCTACAATGGGTAAAAGGTCTCGTTGTACACCACTCCTTGATACGTCAGGACCATGACTTCCTTCTGATCCAACTATTTTGTCAAATTCATCAATAAAAACGATTCCACTCTCTTCTGCTCTCTCACGGGCTTCCTCTTTCAATTTCTCTCTGTCTATGTACTTTTCGGCCTCTTTTTCTATGAGGATTTTCCTGGCTTCACTTACCTTCATGGTTTTTCGCCTGCGCCTTCTTGGGAAGAGGTTTTTTATGGGTTCAGGAAGATCCAACGCATCCAAATCCAGACCAGGTTCAAAGTTGCCTCCGATAATCCCAAACATGGGAGGTGCTGCGGACTCTTCCACCTCTATTTCTACCTCTCTATCATCAAATTTGCCTTCAAAAAGCATTTCCCTTAATCTTGTGTAGGTTTCGTTATGTTCGTCAGGTGGTATGTGTGGATAGAGCTTACTGAGGATGATTTCTGCAACGTCTTTCTCTGCTTTCATTTTTACCTCTTCCATCATCTCTTTTCTTACAAGCGCAATGCTTGCTTCCATAAGGTCACGAATCATGGATTCTACATTTCTTCCCACATAGCCCACTTCAGTGTATTTGGTTGCCTCAACTTTTATAAAGGGTGCGCTTATTAATTGTGCGAGCCTGCGTGCTATTTCTGTCTTTCCCACTCCTGTTGGACCGATCATAATGATATTATTTGGAGTGATTTCTTTTTGAAAATTCTCGGGTACCTGAAGTCTTCTCCATCTGTTTCTTATGGCGATTGCCACCATCCTTTTTGCTTCTTCCTGTCCTATTATGTATCGTGATAACTCTTTTACTATGCGTCTTGGTGTCAAAATAGCATAATCTTTTCCCTTTTTACCCATGATTTCCCTTTTACCTCCACAAAGAGAATGCCTTTTCTATGTATATTGTTTATATTAATCCTGTTAAATCCCGCTCTTGTCT
>JALVLE010000059.1 GCA_027033555.1 Caldifarciminota bacterium
ATATAGGATTATTGGAGGAGAGGTTGGGTGATAAGGATGAGGGCGTTAGAAGAGCAGCTCTTGAGATGCTTAGGGAATTATCGAGGGTGGTAGGTAGGGATGTTTGGTTATTTTGGAAGGGGAACATAGGATTATTGGAGGAGAGGTTGGGTGATAAGGATGAGGGCGTTAGAAGAGCAGCTCTCAGTATTCTTGAGGAATTGGTAAAACATATTTTGTGGCAGGAAGTACATCAAAGTTTAAAGCAGGCTATTGTAAATGGTGAATCATTCATAATTTATAACTTGCTTTATATCAAATATTTATGTGATGTGAGAAGTGATTTTGAGCGCTATTTACCAGAATGTCTGCGCAAATGCGTGGAAAAGAATAGTGAACACAAGAAATTTTTGAGAATACCAAATGAAAATTTACTTCAAATTCTTAGAAATCAAGAGCATTTAAAGGGAATCATAACTCCCCCAGAGCTTGAGATTCCTGAGGTTGAGATAATTAATGAGCCTCCCTCATCTTACAATTATTCCCATATTCTTACTGACCTTTCTCTCTATGGCATTTCTGTTGGCAAAGATGCTTATAGCATAATAGAGTTGAAACTTTTTAAGGTTAAAAAAGCTACGGAAAGCAATAAGGCAGGGAAGCCAGAGGATATGACTAAGTCGAGCTCATCACTTAAAAAAGTTGAAAAAGCTACAGACAATAAGACCAAGATTTATATCTACTCTGATTCATTAGAGTATGATGAGATTGGGGAAGAGGATTTTAGGGGGAAGATGGGGGAGATATGGAGAATATACAGAAGTAGGCATGTAGGTAGTAACAAAGGGAGGCCAATTTCTGTGGCAATATTATTGAGTAGGTTGGAATTGAATGATTCAGAGGGGAAGAAGGTTAAGGTTAGGGTTACGGGTAGGTCATTAGAGTTGGCGATATCCCTTGCCATAGCTTTGATAGCATTGAAAATTTAAAAGGAGGTGTATGTAAAATGAATAAAATTATAGATGTGCCAAAGAAGGTTAAGGAATTAATCGATAAAATACCTGGGCTGAGCCTCGATTTTTACCTGAGTCGAGGTGAAGCCATAAGGGATGCAATAGATGTGCATCCACACCTGTTAGTATACTTTTTGGCACTGGAGAAAGGGGAGATACCAGATAATATACCTCTGTGGCTATTGAAAGAGATTGTCGATTGCTTCAAATGCAGGATGTGGTTCATGACCGAACCTAAACTTTTTGTAGAACTAAAGGAGAAACTGAAAGAAAAAGTGGAGTTAGCAGTATTGATAAAAAAAATTATGGAACAGGATATAGAGGAAGACGAAACGAAAGAGATGGAAACGGGAAGAGAGAGAATTGAAATATTGGAAAGGAAGCGGGTGGAGGATAGGGTAGAGGAGATAAAATTTTACCCTTCAACTGAAAATATAGAGTATAGCTACCAACAGGCAGCGGCGAGTGAAGAGGAAATACCACTTCTTGTGAAAATTAACATAGTAGGGGAAGGACAGTATATAGTTAAGTGGATACCAGGAACTGGGAGAATTCTGGTTGAAAGAATCGAATAAGAATAAAAAGGAGAATAAAAATATGTCCTGGATACAAAGGAGCACAATTTTCGCTGCAATAGTTGAATTGAGAATAGTTAGGGAGACTCTGATAGATTATGCTAAAAATTGCTCGAGTTTTGTAGCTTTGTTCGGTTATATTAGGGTAAAAGTTTACAAATTACTCTTGACGGGGAACTACACCTGTCTCACACTCAGGCAGTATTTTGATATCGTCTTACAAGCAATCAAGAGTTACTCAAAACCGACTACTCAGGAGGAAGTTTTTCAACTTGACCCTGATAAGTTCAGAGGACATGACAAGGTCAAGTCTATGATAGAAGATGCAAATAAGCAATCTGCACGAGTCAGAAATGTTAATTTAGAGAGCATGCTGGACGAGTATTTACTCGAGGCAGAGTTATTGTGTTTTGAGAAAATAGAGGAAAATCTAGAGAATTATTTTACCAAAAATTTTGCTCGGGAATTGATAAGAGAATTGAATCTTAAAAGAGGTGAGTATCCTAAAGGTGTAGGTGATTCGCAATCGAGAGATACAGGACAAAATCAGGCTGGCCAAAATAGAGATCCTAAAGATGTAGGTGATTCGCAATCCAATCCTCTTATAACTACTAATAGGCTAAAAAATGAAATAAAAAATGAAATAAAGAATTCACCTTCCAATCCTCTTAGAGTGATGTTCGATTCAGGAGTATCACTTGTTGTGAAATTGCTTGTAGTAATAGTTGCTTCAGTTTTCGATCGAAGAGGTCCTGAAAAATATGGTAAAAAAATTGTTGGCTGTAAAGCATTTAAGCATTGCAAAAAGAAAAAAAATTGCGTGGATTTAATTCTCCTTTATGTTTTTTCTTACATTTTAGTACTCCTGTTATGTCCTGAATGTTCTGACTTCTATATAGAGTTTATAGATAACCCCAAACAAGGTCTTGCATATAAATTCAATGATTTGATAAAACTTGTATGGACAGCAATGCGCGACCTTACAGTAGAAATATATTTTCCTCATAAGACGGGAGAGGTGAAAAGGAAGTATGTGATATGTATAAGAAAAGATGAGTTTAAAAGCTTGGAAATAGCGTTTCCACGGAAAGAAGAAATTCCGTTTACCGAGGAATGTCTTTTCAATAAAGATAAAAGTGAGGGCGAGGATGAGGGAGGAGGTAAGAGTGAAGGTATGGGTAAAGGTGAAGACCGTGATAAAAGTGAAGAAAAGGTGGTTAAGTCTAAAAAGAAGAGATATTCAAAACAGCCAGAGAATGACACAGAGATTTCAGTAGGTGGTATAGCGGAAGTAGAAGAGGCAGATAAATATTCAAAGATACCTGATGAAAACTCTAATTTAAACGAAGATGAAATGGGAGACGAGGAATAATTTACAGAAGGAGAAATTAAAATGGAAGAGAAAGAGAGGTTGAAAGTTATAGATGTTATGAAAGAAAAGATAAAAGAAATTGCTAAAAAGAACAATATGGAGAATAAATTAATCGAAGAGGCGCTAAATCTAATGGAGCTTGAGGAGAAAAAAGTTGATAGGGACCTCAAAAAAATTGATCTAACAGCCTGTGAATATCTTATACACTCGGATTATAGGACATACTGGATAAATGATGAAAGAATTAAGTCCATATTGAGTAACTTGGCTAAGAAAATTAGAGACGCGGAGTTTGTAAATAACCTTTCGGATGGAGAATTATTAAAAATTCTCAATATACCCAGAGATGTTGCCAGGAAGGTTGCTGAAGAAGTATGCAACTCCATGAAGAATAATTGCATAAGTAAGGTCAATAAGCTTATCAAACAAAGCAGTCTTCGTGACAAAGCTTCAAAGAAGAATGGGCTCGGCGGTGATGTCTATAAACCCCGATTCCAGCGTGGCAGACCTTCAAATGAGGGGAAAGAACTTGAAAGACTGTTTGATGAGCTTCAGAAAGAGATAAAGGAAAAAGGTGATATGGAGTTTAAGGAATTTATCTGTAAACATCCGTATTTGCTGTTCATTGCATGGTTAATACTCAAGCCTCGCGATAAAAAGGTGGAGAAGTCAGAAAATAAAGGATAACTGAGAGTTGATGTTGTTGTGGTGGGTGTCCTGCGCTTCGCGCAGGACACCCACCACAACTTTTATAACCTCCAAATTTCCCCTTCTCAAGTTTTCTTAGAAAAAATCCCCCCAACACTTTGAGCAAAATTAAATCCTTTCCCAATTTTTCCCCACTTTTGTGCTTATAGGGTATAAAAGGAGGTGAGAGAAAATGGAAGTTTTGGTGAAGGAAGAGAAAATAATAAAAGAAGCCAAAATGAGGAAAGACATAGAGAATGTACCAATCCATCCACTAATTGCAATAGCAATACATGAAATAATTATTGAAAAGAAGGAACGGGACGAGGAAAAACCTATCCCATTCTGGAAACCTTCATTCATTGAGGATTAGGAATTTTTGAAGCAATGGTGCTTATATAAGAATAGAGGAGGTGAGAAAAAATGATGTTGCTCAACAATAGGCCTGAAGTAATCACTGGGGCAGGCTCAGGGGGGAGAGCTCTGGTGGAAACCAAGCGTAAGCTTGATTTCTCATTAGGACCTACAATTATTGCTGATCGTCAGGGTGATAAATTCCATACAGAGTTTTTCAAAACAAGATTGCCAAGCTATACTCAGTATATAAGTGCAGCAGGTGAGACAATCATACCAAAGGCAAGACCAATAATAACACGCGGGATAGTAGATAATCTTGGTTCTGTTCAAAGGATAGGTGATGCAATGAGAACAGCTAAGGTCCAGGGAACCATAGCGACTATAATTCCTGTTAGTAATAAGGCAGAGACAGTTGCAATACTTCATTCATTTCATCCTGACGCAAAGCAGAGAACTTCCCAGAATCCTGTTGTGGAAATGGTTAAAAGACTCCCACAGTTTGAGAGAGATGCTTATTTGGGGTTGGTTCATAAAGATGGTGGATTTTTCAATCCATTGAGTGGTAGATTGAATCCACCAGAGTATCTTCAGCCTATGAGTGAGATGAGGGAGAAAATTGCAAAGTTCGAATTGAAAGATGAAGGGAAAAGTTCAAAGGATATTGGACCTTATCAGATAGGTATCTTGCACAATGGCAAAATGTTGGTATTTGGTATTGTGCCCAAGATTTTTGATAATGAGGACGAGGCAATTCGAACCGCTGATTATTACGGCATGGCTACCGTAACCCAGAATGGAAAAATATTCACTCCATCGGATAGAGACTATGGACTTTCCTTAGAAATGTTTGATTTCAAGATTCCACAATATTCACCGAGTCCTATTGTGGAAGAAGAGCGTAGAAGGGCAGCGAGTAGGACATCACTTACGGCATCAGATTGATATTCAAAAATTGGGGAGAACCTTCGGGTTCTCCCCGAAATTGTAGGAGGTGATGTATAAATGTTAAACCTGATTATATATGTGGTGTATTTCATAGTATCTATCTGGCTTGGTGTCGTTGTTTCTAAGAAATTTTACGGCCAGTATGAAGGTGCGGTGCAGAAATTAAACGAGTTAAAGAGAAGGAATGAAAGAAGGACCCCCATGGGTGAGTTATTTAGGCGGCATAACGAAACAGAGTTAATAAGGAGAGCAGAATCTGCTAAGCGAGATGCTGGTTTTGTCCCCTTTGCACTTGTTATAGTGCCATTAATTATAGCGTTAACGGGGCAGCACTCTTTGACGGTAATTATTGGATTTACGATTTTCTACGGACTGTTATTAGTTCTGATAAAGAGGAATCCCGAATATTGAGGTTAGTGTGGAGTGCCCTCGCAAAGCGAGGGCACTCCACCACATATTAACTTTCTCCCATAACCTTTAAAGATAGCCCCAGATAAGGATTCTCACATGACAGGACATTTTTCAGGCTTATGGTGCTTATATGTCTATGTAACCCTTAAAAGGAGGTAAGTCATGAAAAGTTATGGAATTATCCTAACACTACTAATATTGGGATACCTTAATGGGCGAGATACTACAATTGCCCTCATATTCTACGACACCTTTACATATTCCAGCATAGCAGATATGACTCATAACAGTGAGTGGTATATTAGACATAGAACGAGAGACTCTCGACCAGGCCCGGTAGGCAGCCATTGGGATAAAAAGATGGTTTCTATTTGGCATGTGCCCGATGAATGTTATGGAGGAAATTGCTTAAAACTTTCGCT
>JALVLE010000060.1 GCA_027033555.1 Caldifarciminota bacterium
TTTCTTGGAAGCTCAAACCCCGCTGTTATGACACTGTACCCCCCACTTTCCAGTATTCTATGCCATCTTATGGTATGAAAAGAGTAGAGGTCTCCCAGCTGGAGGATTTTTATTCTATCACTCCTCCTCTATCATTTCCTTCATAAATTCAAACAGCTCCGGGTCTATAGCTTCTTCCCCATCTTCCGTGAGAATATCTACTTCTCCAAAAGACACATCGTCCTTTTCCAGCATGGTAAGATGCTTTAAATACAGTACAAGGTACTTAAAAAGGGAAATTTTATCCTTTTTTGTTTTTGTATGCTCTCTCGCATACTGGGAGATATCAGCAAGGATTGAAATGATATCTGCCCCTTTTTCATACTGTTTTTTTACAAGTAGTAGCCCATCCTTAAACTCGCCTCTTACAAAAAAAGATAACGTACGTATCTCAGCCATATTATCACCCCTTTTATGGATAAATTTTTTCAAGTAATCTTGGAAATGGTATGGATTCCCTTACATGCCTTATACCGGCAATCCACACAATAGTTCTTTCTATGCCAAGACCAAACCCACTATGGGGAACCGACCCATATTTCCTCAAATCAAGATACCACTTATAATCCTCAAGAGGCAGGTTTTCATCTTCAAATCTCTTAAGAAGAGTATTATAATCGTCCTCTCTCTGGGACCCACCAATTATCTCTCCGTAACCTTCTGGTGCAAGCATATCCATGTTTAAGACAAGCTCGGGATTATCGGGGTCCCTTTTCATATAAAACGGTTTTATCCTGGCAGGATACCTATGGACTATTACAGGTGTTTCAAAAGCTTCAGAGATCACAGTTTCTTCATCGCCGCCAAAATCATCCCCCCATTCAAATTGCATCCCTCTATCTTTTAGAATTTTTACAGCTTCATCGTAGGTAATTCTGGCAAAGGGCCTCTTTATCCTTTCCAGCTTTTTTATATCTCTGCCGAGTATATGAAGTTCTTCTTCTCTCTTCTCCAGCACACTTTTCACAATATACTCAACAAATTCCTCTGATAAGTCCATTATATCATTTAGCTCATAAAAAGCTATTTCAGGCTCAACCATCCAGAACTCCATAAGATGTCTTCTTGTTTTTGATTTTTCGGCTCTAAAAGTAGGTCCAAAACAATATACTTTACCATGAGCCATACATGCAGCCTCAACATAAAGCTGTCCGGATTGGGAAAGATAAGCGGGCTGCCCGAAATAATCTGTTTTAAAGAGAGTAGTTGTACCTTCACAGGCCGAAGGAGTTAGAATAGGCGCGTCTATACGGATAAATTTTTTCCCATGAAAAAAATCTTCAATGGCTTTCTCAACTGTATCCCTGATCCTTAAAAGTGCCCACTGTTTTTTTGATCTTAACCATAAATGCCTTTTTGGTAAAAGTACACCAACATCAGGGATGTTATCCTCCCTTACCTTTGGTATAGGATAGTCAATAGCCTTCTGTATAATCTCAAAGTCTCTTACATCTATTTCCACTCCGCCAGGCGCTCTTTTTTCTTCCCTCACTACACCCCGGAGTATTATAGATGATTCAAGAGTAAGGTCTTTAAAAGATGCAAAAAGTTCATCTCTTACTGTCCCTTTTACCATGACACACTGTACAAATCCGCTACCATCCCTCACTATAAGGAATTTTACTTTTCCGGAACTGCGCTTGTTATACAACCAGCCCCTTATTTCAACCTCTTCACCAATAAATTTCTTTAAATCCTCAATATAAACCCATTTTGCCATACTTAAATTTTACATTATTTTGCACAATCGGTCAAAACAAAAGGGGAGGGCTTTTACCCTCCCACCCGCAGGACGGACACCAGCTTATTATACTAACCGACCCTATTCCACTTTACCTC
>JALVLE010000061.1 GCA_027033555.1 Caldifarciminota bacterium
GGCATACAAGTTCTCATATCCTTGCCCAGGCAGTAAAAGAGCTTTTCCCTGAGGTAAAAGTTACCATAGGTCCCGCGATAGAGAATGGCTTTTACTATGATTTTGACACAGGAGGTTATGCATTCACACCTGAAGACCTGGTGAAAATAGAAGAGAGGATGAGGGATATAATAAAGAGAGACATACCACTTGTGAGAAAAGAGATTCCAAAGGAAGAGGCTATAGAGTTGTTTAAAAAGTTAGGAGAAACTTATAAGGTTGAGCTTCTTGAAGAGATAAAGGATGATGTGGTTTCCATTTATGAGCAGAATGGGTTTGTTGACCTGTGTCGTGGCCCACATCTTCCATCAACCGGGTATGTGAAAGCGGTTAAAGTTCTTTCTTCCTCAGGAAGTTACTGGAGAGGGGATGAACATAATGCCAGGCTTCAGAGAATTTATGGAATTTCCTTCCCCAAAAAGTCAATGCTTGATGAGTATCTTAAGAAGCTTGAGGAAGCAAAGAAAAGGGACCACAGAAAGCTTGGTAGAGAGCTTGATCTTTTTTCAATTCAGGAAGAAGTGGGGCCCGGGCTCATTTTATGGCATCCCCGTGGAGCAACAATTAGAATGGTGATAGAGGATTTCTGGAGGAAAGAGCATATAAAAAGGGGATACCAGCTTGTGTACACACCCCATGTGGGAAGATCTATTCTCTGGCAGATTTCCGGACATCTTGATTTTTACAGAGAAAACATGTTTCCAGTAATGAAAGTTGACGAGCAGGAGTATTTTGTAAAGCCTATGAATTGCCCTTTTCATATACTCATATACAAATCAAGACTGAGAAGCTATAGGGATTTCCCCATTAAATATGCAGAACTGGGAACAGTATATAGATACGAAAAATCAGGTGTTTTACATGGCCTTTTAAGGGTGCGTGGCTTTACACAGGATGATGCGCATATCTTTGCGCGACCTGATCAGGTTGAGGATGAAATAAAGAAGGTCCTTGATTTTACAATATTTATGTTGAAAAGCTTTGGATTTGAAGATTTTGGAGTGTACATCTCTACTATGCCAGAAAAGCATGTTGGTTCTCCAGATATGTGGGCTCTTGCTACGAATTCGCTGATGAAGGCAGCTTCTGAAATGGGACTATCCTATGAAATAGATGAGGGGGCAGGGGCTTTTTATGGACCTAAAATAGATATTGTGATAAAGGATGCACTTGGCAGGGAATGGCAATGCTCAACGATCCAGTTTGATTTCAACCTTCCTGAACGTTTTGATATGACTTACAGGGATAAGGATGGAAAAGAAAAAAGGCCATATATGATTCATAGAGCGCTGCTGGGCTCTTTTGAACGTTTCCTTGGCACATTGATAGAGCATTATGCGGGTAATTTGCCAGTTTGGTTATCTCCTACACAGGTGCGGGTGCTTCCAATAAGCAATGAGAACGTCCCGTATGCCAGAAAAGTATATGAGGATTTGTTTGAGAGAGATATACGTGTGGAAATTGATGAAAGGAATGAGAAAATAGGCTATAAAATAAGAGAAGCGGAGAATCTAAAGATACCCTACATGTTGATTATAGGGAGAAAAGAAGAGGAGATGGGGGGAGTTTCCCTGAGGGTCCATGGCGAAGGAGATAGGGGATTTATGAAAATGGGTGACTTTGTAAAGTACATAAAGGAAAAAATTGATAAAAAGGAGGTAGGATATTAATCCGATAAAAGGTTTTAGACCTCAGGATAGACGTCCTCAGAGGGACAAAGAAAAGTATCAGGTGAATGAGAGAATAAGAGCCAAAGAGGTCAGGGTGATAGGTCCTGATGGCAGACAGCTTGGTATAATGAGTACGAGGGATGCACTGGAAATGGCCTATGATATGGGGCTTGATCTTGTACTGATTGCGCCCAATGTGAGACCACCTGTGGCCAAGATTCTGGATTATGGAAAGTTTAAGTATGAAGAAAAGAAAAGAATGAAACAGGCGAAGAAAAAATCTCATGGTGAGGTGAAGGAAATTTCCATGCGTCCCAATATAAGCGATAACGACCTTGGAGTGAAATTGAAGAAAATGCGGGAGTTCTTTGAAGATGGTGCAAAAGTGAAGGTGAGAATATTTTTCAGAGGAAGAGAGATGGTGCATACAGACAGAGGGTTTGAGCTTGCAGACAGAATCATTAAAGAATTGGAGGGGGAGGCTGCGGTGGAGGTTAAGCCAAAGCTTGAAGGAAGAAATTTGACTTTCATGATGAGGCCAGTTAAAAAACAGGGAGGTAAGAAAAATGCCGAAGATGAAGACAAGAAGGGCAGCAGCTAAGAGATTTGAAATCACAGGGAATGGTAAGATTAGAAGAAGAAGGGCTTTTAGAAGCCATCTTCTTTCAGATAAAACAAGAAAAAGGAAAAGACATCTCAGGAAAAAGGCCCTTGTTTCAAAGGCAGATGAAAAGAGAGTAAGGCAGGCCCTTCCGTATCTTAAAAAGTAAATGCTAAAAGAGGTTGCTGGGAAACGAATAGGGGTGCTTTACGGTGGGTGGTCAAGTGAACGTGAGGTTTCATTGCGTTCGGGCAAAAATGTCTATGATGCACTTTTGCGACTTGGCTATGAGGATGTTGTTTTACTGGATGTAAAAAGGAGCCTTCCAGAGGATTTAAAAAGAGAAGGGATTGAAGTTGCTTTGATTATGCTACATGGAAGTCCGGGAGAGGACGGTACGGTTCAGGGGTTACTTGAAGTTCTTGGTATTCCCTATACCGGATCAGGCGTGACAGCTTCTGCAATAGGTATTGACAAATTTGTCACGAAGCATGTCCTGAAAAGCCTTAATATTCCCACACCAGATGCTATGTTTATTCACAGAGGTGAGAGCGTAGAAAATGTTTTAAGTAAGGTTGAGAAATACATAGGTTACCCGGCTATTGTGAAACCCAGGAGAGAAGGGTCTTCTGTGGGGGTAAAAATAGTAAGAAACAGAGAAACTCTAAAGAATGCGGTGCAGGAAGACCTTAGCACATATGGGGATGTGCTCGTTGAAAAATTTATAGAGGGGAAAAGCGTCACCATAGGCATCCTTGGAACAGGCAAAGATGCCTTTTGTGTCCCGTCCCTTGAGCTTCGTGTGCGAGAAAGGGAATTCTACGATTATGTTGCTAAATATACAGAAGGATATACTGAATTTATTATACCTGCAGAGATACCCAGGGAGTCTGAAGAAAAATTGAGAAAGTATGCTCTTTTATTTTACAGAACAATAGGTGGAAAGGGTTTTTCAAGGGTGGATGCAGTTGTGAATAAAAGCGGTGAAGTATTTGTCCTTGAGATAAATACAATTCCGGGTATGACAAACCTTTCTGACCTGCCAAAAGAGGCAGAAAAAATGGGTATTTCTTACGAAGAGGTGGTAGAATTTATTTTAAAATCAGCCTTTGAAGAGCCATGATTGATGATAATAAACTTTTTAAGAGGCATGATAAAGAGGAAGGGCGGCCTGATGTTATGCCAAAGGCGCCCGAAAGTGTAGAAGAGACCGGTTTAAAGCAGGATTTTATAGAGGATCTTATATTGAAATTTTTATACTATAAAGGCACACTTTCAGGTTATGAGCTTGAAAATTCCATTAGATTACCATACTTTGGTGTACTGGATAAGGCTCTGAAAGAACTGCGAAATCTGTCTCTTGTAGATGTAAAAAGGGGCATTACAATAATTGAATTACAATGGGAATTTACCCTTACAGGAAAAGGTGTTGAGAGGGCAAAGGAGGTTCTTGAAAGAAATGGATACGTAGGCCCTGCGCCGGTACCACTTCATACCTATTTTGAAGTTTACCGAAAATACAGCAAGATTCTGCCCTTAAAGAAAGATAAGGTCAAAGAATCTCTTCATGAGCTTATTTTTGATGAGGAAACCCTTAAAAAAGTGGGAATCGCTTTCTTATCCTCCAAATCCGCATTTTTATATGGAGAGCCGGGGAATGGTAAAACCTCTCTTGTTGAGGCCATAGCTAAGGTGATGGAGGGATATGTGCTTGTTCCATACGCCATTGAGGTCTCTGGGCAGATTATAAGGTTTTATGATCCGATGCATCATAAAGAAATAGATATTGGACAGGGAGACAGATATGACAAAAGATGGGTACCTATCAAAAGACCCTTTGTAGAGGTTGGAGGAGAATTAAGACTTGAAAATCTTGAGCTTGCTTTTAACCCGGAGACCAATGAATATCTTGCTCCACTTCAGATGAAGGCAAATGGTGGAATTATGCTTGTTGACGACTTTGGAAGACAGCAGGTAAAGCCAGAGGATCTGCTTAATAGATGGATTGTTCCGCTTGAAAAAGAAGTAGATTACTACAATTTAAGAACTGGCGAGCAGATAGAATTTCCTTTTCTGGCCAAGGTTGTATTTTCCACCAACCTTACAGTTAATGATCTTGTAGATGAGGCCTTTCTTAGAAGAATACCGTTTAAAATACATATTAAAAACCCCACAAGAGACCTCTTTATAAGGATCTTTCGCCTTTATTGTGACAAATTTGGAATTGAGTTTGATCCGGATAAGGTGAATGCCTTTATTGACAGGCATTATAAAACAAGGCCCATGAGGGGTTCCCACGCAAGAGACCTTCTCTTTTATATTAAAGCCCTTGCATATTATCTTGATACCGAGCCCACGCTGGATTATCTTGACGAGGCGGCAAAGAATCTCTTTGCTGAAGAGGAGGAATTGGGCACCTAACAGGAGGGTATAAGGGCAAAATCCAGTTGGGCTTGCAGGATGAGAATAAGACTGGCTTATTATTCGGGTAGTGGTAATACGCAGTGTGTAGCCCAGCTTATGAGAAGATTTATAAAAAACCATGAGGTTTCCACTTTTTTTATAAAGAAAAACAGAAAAATGGATGAGGAGTATGATGCCCTTTTGATTGGTAGCCCTGTTTATGCATATATGCCTCCTTTAACTGTTATGGAATTTGTGTCAAGTCTTAAAGGAAGAGGCAGGCCTGCTTTTATATATTTAACAAAAGGGCTTATTTCCGGTGATGCCGGAAGAAAACTGGCTAAGGTGTTAAAGAAAAATGGTTTTGTTGTGACAGGGGTGAGTGATCTTTTAATGGCTGATTCTCTGTTTATTCTCCTTCTCAGAGAAGGAAGTTTTTTGCATAAAATTATGCTCTATCCCAACAAAAATATTGAAGCACGTGTAAAGAAACTGTCTCGTACAATAACAGAGAGACTTTTAAAAAAAGAGGAGAAGATCCCTCCTGGAAAATGGTATGTACCGATAACAACCAAGATTGCAGCTCTTTTCTGGAAGAAAGAGCAAAAATTGCAGAGAGCTTTTTTAACAGATGAGAGGTGCGATCTATGCGGGGCATGTGAAGGACTGTGCCCGCGAAAGAATATTACTGTAGAAAAATCAGTAATATGGGGAGATGATTGCGAATTTTGTTTAAGGTGTTTTCATAGATGTCCGCAAACAGCCATCCAGATAGGCACATATACCCTGAGAAGCCCAAGATATAGAGGACCTTAATCAGGATTCTGGTATCTCTCCAGCTTTTTTAATTGCCAGTTTGGTGAAATATGGACCAATGATTTCGTATATGATAGCAGTGTAAACTAAATTGTGTCAGAGATAGGGAAATCCTCCTTTCGGGGGAAAAGAGTTATAATAGAAACAAAAAAGAAACAAACAACAAAACCCCGAAAGGAGGGCAAAAATGACCAACGATATAA
>JALVLE010000062.1 GCA_027033555.1 Caldifarciminota bacterium
ATCAAGAATTACGTATTCGGGTTCCAGGGGTAAGGAATAAGGTGGAATACCTATATCTATTACTATAATTTTACCTGCATAAAACCTTCCCGGATAAAGCAGAAGTCCCCTTTTGACAAAAGCCATGGTGCCTGTGATATCGGCTTTTACCGCAACTCCCCCGATCTCTCCTGTAAATCCATTTATTCCACTTGGAATATCCACCGAAACCACACATGCCTTTGAGCTGTTTATTTTCTCTATGAGCTCTTTTAATTTGCCCTCAACCTTTCCTCTGAATCCGGTACCAAAAATCGCATCTATAATAATATCCGCTCTGTCAAGCAGACCATGATCAAAATCCTGAAGCCTTACAACTCTACCATCCAGTCTGGTGTACAACTCAAAGTTCTTTTTTGCCTCACCTTTTAGTTTCCCTTTTTGTCCTGTGAACACAACCAGTACATCATAACCCCTGGTATGTAAGTATCTCGCTGCAGCAAAGCCATCCCCACCATTATTTCCACTCCCTGAAAAAACTATCACTTTTTCACCACTGCACTCTGACTCAACTATATCCACAATTCCCCTCGCAGCCTGCTCCATAAGACTAAATGCAGGGATACCAAGATCCTCTATAGCCCATTGGTCTATTTTTTTCATCTCTTCTGGTGTGAAAATAAAATCTCCCATATACCCTCCTTTACGAGTCTCTTTTTTATAAGCTCATAATGTGAACCCTGCCAGTAAATTTTATCACACCGAGGACAGATTTTAAACTCATCAAAATGCCTGTATGTAAAATAAGGGACTTTCCCTTTTACTTTTTCTTTGTCTATTTTCTTAAGTACCTCATTGCATCTTGTACATCTTGTAAACAAAGAAGGATTTTTAATATTAAATTGTTCTATCACTTCTTTTAACTCCTCAAAAACAAAGTCACTATTCAAAATATAAACACGTGGATTTTTCTCTTCCACAAATTTTCTATTCCTTGTAAGAAGTATCCTCCCGCTTTTATCAACCATACGGAGAAGAGGATGAACCCTATATTCCGATGTTACCTCAGTATCAATACCGAGAAACCTGAGCCATCTGGCAAGCCTATGACACGTGGCATCACATAAGAATTTCTTATCCATTCTGCAGCTTTATGAGAAGTTCCCTGAAAATGAAAGCTGCAGCCACACCGGAATGAGTACTGCTGTCCACAAGAGGAGAGAATTCCACAATATCCGCTGCTATTATGTGTTTCAATGATAACACATCTTCTACCACCTCAAACAAAGACGGCCCCCCTGGTTCCGGGTTCGTTACTCCAGGAAATTCAGCAGGGTTTATAACATCAAGGTCAAGGCTGAGGTAAACGGGAACACTTAATTTTTTAAGTATGCTGGAATAATCTTCCCACGCATAGAAAATATTCTTTTCCTTTTTTTCACATGGAGCTTTTGCGCGAATCCCAACACTGATGATATTTTCCTGCCCCACAATTCCTTCAACATGGTGCATAACTGTAGCATGATTGTATTTTTCTCCTTCAAACTCTTCTCTTCTATCCATGTGGGCATCAAAATGTACAACCTTAAAATCAAAGCCTATCTCCTTCAGATATTTCACAAGAGGCAATGTTATAAAATGATCACCACCAAGAGCAATAAAAGGTGGTCTTATGTCAAAGGCCCGGAGCCTCTCAATCAAAAAATCCATAAACTCTTTTCCACTCACATCAAGAGGTGGATAAAAGTCTGAGAGATCTTCAAAACTTTTCATATCCTTTGACTGTATTGTTGAATAATACTCCAGAGAGGAGAGGTGGTATCTTATAAAGGATGGTGCCAAAAATGTGCCTTTCTGGAAATTTTCTTTACCTTCGTAGGGCACGCCAAAAACTTTAACCTGTGACATTCTTTACAAACTCCGGGAGCCAGAAAAGATTTTCTCGTACGCTTTCATTAAAATACCTGAGTCCTGGAGGTATGAAATCTCTTTGTTTTTTGAGTTTTTTATTTGTGGCCATTGTGAAGCTCCAGAACCCCCCTGGATAAGTGGGAACTGGAGCAAAATAAAGCCTTACCTCATTGAAAAACTCTGACAGCCCATCAATTTGTTTTTTAATTATTTCAAGATGATACCACGGGGACTCTGACTGAAAAACCACTATACCATCTTCTTTTAAATTTCTTCTTATACTCTCATAAAATTCCTTAGAATACAGGGCTTTTGCGGGCCCAACAGGGTCAGATGAGTCAACGAATAGAAGATCAAACCCCTCTTCTCTTACATTTAAAAAGCGAATTCCGTCCTCAAAAAAAATCTTCACGCGCTCATCTTTTAGAGAAGAGGCAGTAAAGGGTAAATATTTTTTGCTCGCTTCCACCACCATTCTATCTATCTCAATTAAATAAGCTTCCTCAACATCCCGATATTTAAGTATTTCCCTGATGGTACCTCCATCCCCCCCTCCTATAACCCCTGCCTTTTTAACCACACTTTTAAATGAAAACGCAGGATGGACAAGCATTTCATGGTAAACGAATTCGTCCTTTTCGGTAAGCATAACAAGCCCATCAAGAACCAAAAGCCGGCCATAGGTACAGGTATCAAATATCTTAATCTCCTGATACGGGGATACAGCAGAATATACTTCTTTTTTGATTTTAAAAATAATCCCCGTACCTTTATCGTGAAATTCGCTAAAATAAAGGTGCATTAAAACAACGCTACTCCAGCAAAAACTGACATTATTCCCTGAACTTTTCTTGATATTGTTCGCACCTTTATCTCTTTCACAGGGATATTTCTCATCTCCATTGCATCCTGAGCCATCTGATAAAGTAGCTGCCCGGCTTCTTTCTCGGAAAGATAACCAGAATATTCCATAATTACACCGTGATCTTCTGGGCTCTGCGGAATAGCCACCGCAACACCTGCTGTAATGTATGTATCCTCTTCGGAACTTTCTATACTGCCATAAGCTATAGGCAAAAGTGCCCCAGAAGGAAGGTCAATTGTTTTCTTTTCAACCGCTCCTGGCGGTAAAATGCTTGAAACCTTTAAAAGGTTGTATTTTGAGATACCTGCATCATGCAGTGCAGCATCAAAGGCATTTAAATGGGTTCTACCTTTCCCGTACCCTGTTACTATTATATAGTTTTTAAGCCTTCCAAACATATGGTTCTTTGTCTGTTATTACTCTGCCCTCGGTCATGCTCTTTTTCATATACGGCGGAAGAATTGTCTTTGCAAAGAAATACTCAGGCGTAAAATATTTCACTTTATCTCTTATCTCATCAAACCTTCTTTCCATATCAGCCCTTCTCTCAGGAAGGGTATATTTCAGGGATGCAATGAGAAATGCCCAGTTTAGTTGAAATGAGAATACATAGTCATGATACCCATATACCTGAGGGAACACATCCTTTAATGTTGCAGAAAGGGCAGAAATAAACTCTGTATATAAGTACTCTGCACTACCTGCCTGCGCAACAAAAACACCATCTTCTGACATCTTGCTTTTTAAAGTGCTATAAAATTCACGTGTAAAGAGATAAATAGCAGGGCCTTCTTCCACGGGTTCTGTAAGATCCGAAATAACTACATCAAATGGCTCCCCTTTGTATTCCTCCACAAATTTCCTTGCATCTTGAAATAAAATAATACTTCTTTTATCGTCAAAACTACCGGCATGCCATTTGGGCAGGTATTTTTTACACATATTGACAAGTTCTTCGTCTATATCCACCATATACACCTTCTCAACAGGGTACTTTAATACCTCCCTCAGGGTTGCACCTTCCCCTCCCCCCATTATTAGAACATTTCTCGGCGAAGGGTGCATCAGCATCACAGGATGAACGAGCATCTCATGGTATATATGTTCATCAATCTCTGCAGATTGCAATTTCCCATCAAGAAACAATGTTCTTCCAAAAGCAAAAAGGTCTATTATTTCTGCATACTGAAATCTCGTTTGGCGTGCTACCACGTACTTCTTTACTCTATAATGAAACCTGAGGCCCTCAGTATATGGTTCTTCAAACCATAAATTACTGTCAGACTCCTTATCCATACGCACCTCCTTTTATACCAGGGCTTCCTCTTTTACAGAATCTGCATACTTGAACATATCCTCCTCCCTGAAGACCCCTCTCTTGAGCTCCATAACCGTCATGTGTCCCGGTTTGAAGTACTTTTCAAAGAGCTTAAGAGCCACATCCATGTCCACATCATCAGAGCAATAGAAATAATCCACTGCAGCATATCCATGCTCAGGCCAAGTATGGATGGAAAGATGGGACTCTTCTATGATAACCACGCCAGAAACTCCATGTGGCTGGAACTGGTGGAAAAATGATCCTAAGGCATGGGCATTGGATTTCTTGGCGATGTCCAGGAATGCTTTTTCAACCTGATCCTTGTTTTTCAATGTTTCAGGATCACAATCATACATTTCTATTATTACATGCACCCCAAGGGCTTTTTTCAATTATCCACCTCCTTTTTATTTTTTACATTCACCAGTTATCAAGATATAACCTGCCCAGATATAAGCTACACCGGGCATAGTCACACATCATCTCACCTCCCTATTTTAGCAGGTATTTTATTATAGAAAACCTCTCATGAACGGTCAAGGCAAAAGGGCGAAACAGAGTATTATTCTATGATTTACAGCAAAACGGTGAGGAAAAATACTTTTACACAATTAAATAAACAAAAAACGTTATGATCAGTGCTCCCACTATATCAAGTATAAATCCCGTCTTTGCCATTGTTTCAAGTTTTATCTTACCACTTCCAAAAACAATGGCATTGGGTGGAGTTGCAACAGGAAGCATAAAGGCATAACTCGCAGCGAGGGTCCCACCAATCACAAGAGGTAGAACTTTGAGACTGGAAGCCTGCGCTACTCCTATTATGATAGGAATAAATGCATTACTCGTTGCTGTGTTGGAAGTGATCTCTGTAATAAAGTCAAGCGAAAGCACAATGATGAACAAAGCAAATACCACGCTGGAAGGAGTTATCACGCTTTTCAAGAGATTCCCTATCTCCTGTGAAAGCCCTGTCTTAAAAACCTGTACCCCCAGCGAGAGACCACCTCCAAATAAAAGAAGTGTACCCCAGTCTATTCTCTTTAACACACTTACATCCAGTGTGAACTTGAGAGTTTTAATATCCTGCGGTAGAAGGAACAAGGCTGAGGCTCCAAGGATTGCCACTACCTTCTCGTTGAGATACCTGTGAAAGACGCCGTACAGATTTACAAGTTCTGGTACATCGGCAATTTTACCTATGGCTCTGAAAAAGCCAGGTAATATCCATAAAACCACCACAACAATAAATGTATAAAGGACATTTCTCTCTCCAGATGTCATTCTGCCAAGAGATTTTTGCTCTTTGATGACTTCCTCGTAAATCTTTTCTTTTTTAAAATCGGGCTTCTCTATTGAAAAATACATATAGAGGATCAAAAAAATTAGAGTAAGGAATGCAACAGGAAGAGCAAATAACATCCACCGAAAAAAACCTATTTCAACTCCAAGATTTTTAAGAAAACCAAGCGCTATAAGATTTGGGGGCGTACCAACCGGTGTGGCTATGCCCCCGATTGAAGCCGAGTAGGCAATAAGCAAAAGGATTCCGGCATGAGTATCTATCTTTTTGCCCTTTTTATTCTCAACAAGATTGAGAATTCCGAGTGTAATGGGTAACATCATAGCAGTTGTGGCTGTATTGCTCATCC
>JALVLE010000063.1 GCA_027033555.1 Caldifarciminota bacterium
GCTTATCTGGGCTATTTTAAAGCGGGAAGTACCCTCTGGTGGGCTGCCCATGGACGTTGGGGCTCTTGTCCAAAATGTGGGGACAACTGTAGCAATTTATGAAGCGGTAAGGTTTAGAAAACCTCTTACTGAAAGGGTTCTTACTCTATCAGGCGATTTGCCCGTCAAAAAGGGCAATTATCTGGTTAGGCTGGGCACCTTGTTTAAAGATGTTATAGAAATGACAGGCGGGCTTTCTGGAGAACCATACCGGGTGATTATGGGTGGGCCTATGATGGGTATAGCACAACATTCACTTGAAGTTCCTGTAATAAAAGGAACAAGTGGCATTCTCGTATTCTCCAAAGAAAATACTCACTATCAGGAGCCATATCCATGTATTAGGTGTTCTCGTTGTGTAGATGTTTGTCCTATGAGGCTTATGCCACTTATGCTTGTTGATTTCATAAAGGCCAAAAGATTTGAAGACGCAAAGAAAATAGGTCTTCTTGATTGCATTGAGTGTGGCTCATGTGCCTATATATGTCCTTCTCATATAAGGCATGTACAGTTAATTAAATATGGGAAACAAGAACTCAGGAGGCTAAAGAAATGAGCGAAAAATTACTTGTAGTTTCAACTTCCCCTCATATTTTCACAAAAGAGGATGCGAGGAAGATAATGTGGAATACAGTATTATCTCTCTTACCTCCTGTGATTGGTGCCATTTACTTTTTCGGGATCCGTGCCCTCTGGGTTATTCTGGTCTCGGTATTAAGTGCGGTCCTGGCAGAGGCCATATGGCTTTACATGAGAAGAATGCCACTTACTATGGCAATTGATGGTAGTCAGGTGATAACAGGTATTCTGCTTGCGCTTACTCTTCCTCCTACAATACCACTATGGATGGCCTCACTTGGAGCAATTTTCGGTATAATCTTTGGTAAACAGGTTTTTGGCGGGATCGGACAGAATATATTTAATCCTGCGCTTATAGGAAGAGCCTTCCTAATGGCAGCATTCCCTGTTGAGCTCACTACATGGGTGGCACCAGTGCCAGGTTTTCACTTACATGTAGATGCTGTAACCACTGCAACACCTCTTGCTCTTATGAAGTTTTCTCATCAGATGACTCCTTATGGTAAGCTTTTCTGGGGTAATGTGGCGGGTTCATTGGGGGAGACATCAGTATTTCTCATTCTAATTGGTTTTGTGTTCCTTGTCGCTAAAAAATACATAGACTGGAGAGAGTCATTTTCTTATGTAGCTACTGTATTCGTACTTGGAGGTATCTTCTGGTTAATAAACCCTGCAAAATATCCTGACCCCGTATTCCATATTCTCTCAGGTGGGCTCATGCTGGGAGCAGTTTACATGATTACAGATATGGTTACAAGTCCTGTTACAGTTAAAGGCCGGATTATTTATGGAATAGGAGCCGGGATCCTGGTGGTGCTTATAAGATTGTTTGGTGGTTTCCCGGAGGGAGTAATGTATTCAATATTGCTTATGAATATGGCGCGGCCATGGATTGATAGACTTACTATAAGAAGAAAATTTGGGGAGGTCAGAAAATGAAGCTCGGTGTTAAAATGGTTCTTGTTTTGATGACAATTGCCCTTGTAAGTGGCCTTCTGCTTTCCTATACCTATGAGGCCACCAAACAAGACATAAAAAGGAACAAAGAAATAGAAAAAGAAAAAGCCATTAAAGAGGTTATAAAGGGCACAGAGAAGTTCACCGAGAAACAGATTGATGCTAAAAATTACCTTTTATTTGCTTACGATGAGAATGGGAATCTGATAGGATATGCCATGCTAACGGAAGGGGCGGGATTTCAGGGACCTATAAAGCTTATGATAGGATTTGATACGACTCTATCTAAAATAACAGGTATAGAAGTGCTGGAGAATGTGGAAACCCCAGGTCTTGGAAACAGAATAACTGAGAAATGGTTTAAAGAGCAGTTTAGGGGTAAATTGACACCAATCGGCTATGTAAAAGGTAAAAAACCAGAAGACCCTCATAATATCCAGGCTATTTCAGGAGCTACTATTTCTTCAAGATCTGTGGTAAAAATTGTGAATGATGCATGGAAACTTGCAAAAAAGGAGCTTAAGAAATGAAAAAGCGTTCCTTATTTTATGAGTTTAAAAAAGGTCTTGTTGCAGAAAACCCGGTACTTGTTATGCTTCTTGGTCTCTGTTCTACCCTTGCAGTTTCCAACAAAGCTATTAATTCGCTTTCTATGGCTCTTGCTGTTTTCTTTGTGTTATTTTTCTCCTCGCTTATCATTGGAATTATCAAAAACATTATCCCGGACCAGGTCAGAATTCCATCTTTCATTCTCGTTATCGCCACTTTTGTGACGCTTGCTGATCTTTTCATGAAGGCTAAGTTCCCTTCAATTTCAAAGGCTCTTGGACCTTATATTCCTCTTATAGTAGTAAACTGCATAATTCTGGGAAGACAGGAGGCGTTTGTGTCCAAGAATCCACTTCCTGCTTCTTTGATGGATGCAATAGGCATGAGCCTTGGGTATCTCTGGGTAATAGTATTGCTCGGAATGGTAAGAGAATTACTCGGTTTCGGCACGATTTTTGGAGTAAAAATACTGGGTTCATGGTTTAAACCATGGCTTGTCATGGTCCTCCCCCCTGGCTCATTTATCACTCTTGGAACCTTTGTTGGTATTCTTAACTGGTTGCGTTCAAAGGGAGGTAAAGCATGATAGAGAAAGCGCTTATAATATTCCTGGCTGCTACATTGACCAATAATTTTGTTCTTACATATTTTCTGGGGTTGTGTCCATTTGTGGGAGTTTCCGAAAGAGCTTCATCGGCAATTGGTATGGGATTTGCATCTACATTTGTTATGACGATGACCGCTGTTATAGCGTGGATTATGGACTGGCTGGTTCTCAGGCCCCTGCACCTTGAATTTTTGCAAACAGCTGTGTTCATTTTGGTTATTGCTTCACTTGTTCAGTTTGTTGAGATGTTTATTAAGAAAACATCAAAAGAATTGTATAAAGCCCTTGGAATCTATCTTCCACTCATTACTACCAACTGTATTGTTCTTGGACTGGCTCTTATTGGTTCAATGAAAAATTACAACCTTCTGGAAAATATAATGCTTGGATTTGGCGCGGGTATAGGGTTCACACTGGCACTTGTTCTTATAGCAGGCATCAGAGAAGAGCTGGAATTTAGAAATGTGCCTGAGCCATTGAAGGGCGCAGGAATTACTTTAATAGTAGTTGGCCTGATGGCACTTGCATTTATGGGATTTTCCGGGATGGTAACCTTATAGGAGGAAAGGGATGAATACAATACTACTTTCAGTAATTATAATGGCTGGATTGGGCCTGTTTTTCGCTCTTTTCCTTCTTGTGTCTTACAAAAAACTCTCAGTGGAAGAGGATCCGAGAGTCAAAAAGATAGAAGAAATTCTCCCTGGAGCCAACTGTGGAGCCTGTGGGTATCCGGGATGCGCGGCTTATGCAGAGGCTATTGTGCTTGAGGGAGCACCTATTAATAAGTGTGCCCCTGGCGGAGCTGAAGTGGTTTCCATTATAGGGAAGATTATGGGAGTTGAGGCAGAAGCAAAGGCGACCCCCGTGGCCCATCTCATGTGTCAGGGCTCGCCGGATGTGGCTGTTCAAAGAAGTATTTATATAGGAGAGTCTTCATGTAGAATTGCAGACTTTACCACTAAAGGAGATAAAGCGTGTACTTATGGGTGTCTTGGACTTGGTGACTGTGTTAGGGTTTGTCCATTTAATGCAATGTACATGGGAGAGGATAATCTGCCTAAAATTATTGAAGAGAACTGTACGGGATGTGGATTGTGTGTTGAGGAGTGTCCAAGAGATATTCTGGCACTTGTACCCCGCGACCAGAAAACCTTTGTTGCCTGTGTAAACAAAGATAAGGGTGCTATATCACGAAAAGTTTGCAAAGTTTCCTGTATTGCTTGCGGTCTTTGTGTGAAAAAAGCACCTGCAGGATCAATGGTTCTAAAGGATAACCTTGCTGTGATTCTTGATTACAAACAGGTGGATACCAGAGCGCAGGAAGTTTATGAGGTGTGTCCTACCAAAGCAATAGAACTTAAAGGAGAGTTTGCAAAAGTGGAAAAAGATGGCTGAATCCAGAGGTATTGTCAAAGAGATTTTAGACGGGAAAGTCGTTGTATCAATAAGTAAAGGGGGCTGTCATTCATGCCCCCTTTCACAATTGTGCAGCGTGAATGACATTGAGGAGGTTGAGGCAATCGCTGACGAGCCCCTTAATAAAGGCGATGTAGTTGTACTTCATAAAAGTGAAGGCTTTTTGATACTGTTTTCATTTGTGCTTTTTATTGTTCCCCTCATAATACTTGTAATTACTTATGCCCTTCTGGGTGATAGTTTTACACAGGGTGTTAGAATTTTAATAGCACTGGGTGTAATGGGTATTTATTTTCTGGCTCTGGGTATAATAGAAAAGAAGTTTAAGGAGAGATACATTTTGCCTCATGCAAGAAAAGTGGAAACATTTTAGATATGTCATAAAAACTTAAAATCAAAAACCCCTAAGGTAACCCCTGAAAATATAATGCTTTCCGGATTTAGAAAGGTAAGGGATGAAATAAAAGGTTTTATTATAGAAGCTTTTTGCAAAATATTTAGAGAGGTATAGTTCCCTAAGAAGAAGTCCTCCCCTCATATTTTAATTGATTGACTTTTAATGAAGAGTTATAATAAAAACTACTTAATACCTAAAAGGAGAGTGATGTATGGCACTTTTGGAGAAAATAAATAGCCCGAAAGATTTAAAAAAATTAACCTATGAGGAGCTTGAACAGCTTGCAAAAGAAATCAGAGATTATATGATAGATGTGCTTTCAAAAGTTGGAGGACATGTGGCTCCCAATTTAGGAGCAGTGGAACTTACACTTGCTCTTCATTATGTTTTTGATTCTCCAAAAGACAAGATTATTTGGGATGTAGGGCATCAGGCTTATCCCCACAAGATCATAACAGGAAGAAGAGACCTTTTACCCACTATAAGGCAATTTGGCGGAATAAGTGGTTTTACCAAAAGAGACGAAAGCCCGCATGACATATTTGGCGCAGGGCACGCCTCAACTTCTCTTTCTGCAGCTCTTGGGATTGCTACTGCGAGGGATTTATTGGGGGAGAAGTTCCACGTAGTCGCTGTTATAGGGGACGGAGCCCTTACTGGTGGTATGGCTATGGAAGCACTCAATAATATTGGGCATCTTCAAAAGGATATGATAGTGGTGCTTAATGATAACGAGATGTCCATTGCTGAGAATGTAGGTGCGGTATCAAACCATCTTTCAAAGCTTGTATCCACTCCAGTTTACTACAAATTCAAGGAGGAGTTATGGGAGTTTCTTGGCAAGTTACCTTCCGAAAAACTCTCAAGAAGAGCAAGGGAACTTGCAAAGAAATTGAAAGAGGGTCTTAAAAACCTGGCTATTCCTACAATTTTGTTTGAGGAATTTGGGTTTGAATACATAGGTCCACTCCACGGGCATGATATAAAGGTGCTTGTTGAGACATTTAAAAAGGTCAAAAAGGCCAGAGGGCCTATTTTAATACATGTCCTAACGAAAAAAGGTAAAGGGTATAAACCGGCCGAAGAGAAAACAGAACTATTCCACGGACTTGGCCCATTTGACAAAAAAACGGGTGAACCAATAAAGAAACCTG
>JALVLE010000064.1 GCA_027033555.1 Caldifarciminota bacterium
AAGAGTCGTCAGAAAATCCATTTGTATTACTTATAATTGGAATATAATAATTACCTGAGCAGAATTCAGAATATGCAAATCCAGGATGTATAGGAACCCAGAAATCTATCCCCTCGCATTGTAGGTTCTTCAGCAACGGATGCTCTCCCTCTACATATTGATTCCATAACATTTGGAGATTCTCAAAGGAGCATTGGTTAGATGGTGTGGTTTGTGCACTTGAATAATAAGAAGGTAGCAATATCAAAATAATTATAAATGTGAGCCATAATTTTTTCATTTTACTACCCTCCATTTTTGTATTCCACATTTTTGAGATGGAAGCAGTTCACGAGATAGAAAGTTATCTGATTATCGATTATATCCACCAAGTCCACGTTTCTTGCTCGCAAATCTTTTATCCTTGATTCCTCTTTGTCCGATAATAAGGTGGAAACAACAAATCTCACTGGTCTCAAAGTAAGCCTCACTGTCTTGGGAATCTGTGGATCCTCTATAATTTTGTCAGCTACATAATAGGTTGAGCCGATGGGAGTTTTATATAGTATTTTCACACTACATCCGAAGGGTACCCCCATAAATATGTTAAGTAAAAGAGCTTCTGATACCACTAAACCCACAAACTGTCCTATAGATTTCTTCACACTCCATCCACTTGTGAGAAGCTGTATCAGTGTTACCGTGAGAGCTATTACATCGAAAAAGAAGATTATCTTTAGCCACAACACATATATGCTCATATTCATCTTACTCACCTCCTATTTGACATAGCTTTTTTAACTTGTATAAGCACGAGGAGGTGAAAAAATCAGAAATACGTGAAAAATAGCCCTTTTTATCCTTAATTAGTTGAAAAAAACTCTTTCTTTTCGTAAAATGGAAAACTATGATATACTTCTTAGCCGACACTCATTTCTATCATAGATTAGTGAAATCATATAGAAAGAAAAATTTTGAGTTGGATGTTATAAAAGCAATATGGGAAACTGTGGAAAGCAGCGATATTCTCTTCCATCTTGGAGACTTTACATGGAATCTGGATGATGAAACCTTTCTTGCTCCCTGGAAGTTAATCCCTGCAAAGAAAATATTGGTCATGGGGAATCATGATGCACAGATTAATAAAAATGATAGGCTTAAAGAGTATTTCGATGAGATTTATGAATTTCATTATTCTCTCGAATATAATGGATATAAATTTCTCTTAACCCATTATCCTGCAAGCGATCCCTATAGAAAGAAACACAAAGATAAAGAGGAAAAGGTTAGGGAAATATTTAGAAACGGTGGGTTTGATTTCTTAATTCATGGGCATATTCATGGGGCGCATGCGGGGCGCAAGTGTAAATGTTTTGAAGATTATAGAATCCCCTGTATGAACGTAAACATAGAATATATTGGATATAGGCCAATAAGCATCGAGGAAGTTTTAGAGGCTATGAAAAATAAATTTTATAAGCCTTAATGATCAATAGTAGGGTTGGTTTTACATATTTTCTCAGCATTATTCGTAATTGGTGGCTCATTGCCTAAAAGTTGTGTAAACTGCTCTCATCCACGCTGCTTTCTTACCTGAGAGGTCAGTCCACTTTTGTTGGAGTCTGTACATCTGCAAAATAATTAACCTTAGTTTGCAATTTGCTAAGATAATCAATATAATACAAGCATGAATTGCCCTATTTATAAGGATTTCTTTATAGATCAGAAATTAAAGTTATCTTGCAAAATTGGAGGTGAAAATGTTTGACCTTGGTGGATTCGAAACTCACCTCGAATCAAGAGGAGTATCACGGAACACCATCAGGGCATATTTAAGCGATCTGAGGGATTTTGAAGAGTTTATGACTCAGAACCCTTC
>JALVLE010000065.1 GCA_027033555.1 Caldifarciminota bacterium
CGGGAAACAGGTGATTATTTTCTCCCCACCCTCCCGGGGACATACACAATAAAGGTATGGGCAAATGGATACAATGTAAAAACTATATCCGGTATAACCGTTCAGGAAGATTCTGCTATTAAGCTTGACGTCTATCTTACACCGGGCGGGGGGTATTATATTTATAAATTAGTCGCCGCCCATATTGATACAGAGAGCACACCTGTAATTAAACCTCATATTCCGTCAATTCTTGGAGCACCTGATGGAGATTTTGTTTCTTTAAACGGTCACGGATGGGTAATAGTGGATATGGGCGAAACAACTCCAGTTACAGGTGCTTTTACAGTGTACGAAGGAGATGATGGATATCCCAACGAATCCTTTAAAGTATATGGTTCCAACAGTTATAAAGGCCCATGGACATACATTGGTGAAGGAAGCGGTACCACGACCTTTAACATTACAGGTACCGGACTCACCACGGCAAGATACCTTAAAATAGAGGATACAGGGAATAATCCATCTCAAAATGCAATTGCCGGTTTTGATCTTGATGCAGTTGAAAATCTCCGACAAGACGCACCCATTGTTGCATTTGCAGGGGATAGTATAATTGACACATCTGGAATTATTAACGGACAATTTGATCCCGGCGATCTGGGTTATCTTAAATTAACATATGCCAATTATGGTACGAGAACAGCATACAATCTAAAGGTGTTTGCAACATCCACATCCTCCTACCTCACCATTTCTTCTGATACTGTCACCATAGATAGTATTGCACCATCACATTCTATATCCGTATCCCGTGACTTCAGCGTATCTCCAGCTACTCCGGTGGAGACACACGTTACTGTTGTGCTCACTGCCCAATATGATACAATTACACTCATTGATAGCCTCCATTATGTGATTGGAGCAAAAGACTCCACCTGGTTTATAGGTCCAGATGGATACGGTTACTATGCATATGACAGACTTGATACTCTATATACCGAATGGGAAAATATTTCTTTCACAGATATTCAGGGAGTTGGGACCCCGCTTAATCTGGCTGATGACGAGGTTTCCCAGATAGCACTTCCTTTTACTTTTAAATATTATGGAACCGAATATGATTCTGTTTATATTTCTTCAAATGGATGGCTTTCCTTTATAGCACCAAACAATGCCTATTATCAAAATGACCAAATTCCAGCAGCAGGTGGGCCTACAGGGGTAATAGCTCCTTTGTGGGATGATCTTGATCCATCAAGTGCCGGAAATGTGTATTATTATAGCGATGCAACAAATCATGAATTTATAATAGAGTGGGCAGGAGTGCCAAGATATGGAACAAATGAATTCCTCACATTTGAAGCCATTCTCAGAGACCCTGCTTCTTATACAACAATAACAGGCGATGGTGAAATAGTGTTTTCCTATCAGAGACTTGACAATACCTCTTCGGCAACAGTTGGTATAGAATCTCCCGATGAAAGTACTGGCATAGAGTACCTTTATAATGCAAACTATCATGAGCAGGCTGCAGTTCTTGTTCCAGATGGTTTTATAAAATTCACAACAGATACACCTCATGTGGGAGTTGAGGAAGCACATATACGCAAAAACCTTTATTTCTATATGCCCACCATTTTTTCAGGTAAAGGGTTTACATTCACTATTACGCTGCCAGAGGCACAAAAACTCGTAGTAAAAGTGTATGATATAACTGGCCGTGTAGTTTTAACCAGAAAGATACAGACAAGAGCGGGATTTAACAGGATTAATATAAACAATATACATAGAAAAGGCATTCTCTTTGTGGAGGTAAAAGGGAAATCATGGGTAAAAAGGGAAAAGATTATGCTATTTTGACACCAAGACGAATAG
>JALVLE010000066.1 GCA_027033555.1 Caldifarciminota bacterium
TCCCCCTGAGAATATAGGTTCTCCTTATACCCTCTAAGTCTTTCTCTAAAATCCTCTTTGCTAATTCCCTTCTTCTCTCTCAGCCCACGTATGAATTCTTCCACCGCTTGTACCCCCTCTATCTTGTCATCCCATACAATCCGACCCTTCCTTGCCATATGCGCTATCGTCCGGGCTATCGCGGGATCACGCAAGCCGAGCACCCTCAATCTGTCTATGACCGACTCCCAATATGTCCAGTACCTCGCAGTTTCCCGAGGGTTTAAAGCAAAGGCAGCGTGCCCGTAGTACCTCCTCAACCAGAAAGTTACCCAATCCCAGGGCAGCTCTCTTTCCTCTCCCTCTACCGCATACCTTAAAGGAATCTTAAATCTCATATGATCGTCGACGAATACAATACTATGTTCTTTAACCCTTTCGTACTTTGCGATCAGGGAACGCAGTATCGCTCGCGGATCTACAGGCGGCTCTCCTCTAAAACTTGAAGGAAAGCCCAAAGATTCCACGGCCAAACAGGAATTGGCCTCAGCGAACGCTCTATATAGCAGGCTCGTATTATAAATCTCTTCGACATCAGTCACGTTATAATAATGCATAACCTCATGAACAACTGTCTCTATAAAATCTAAATATCTGGTTCTACCACGGAGAAGGTCCATAGCCACCTGAGATGGCGTAAAAATTGGAAATCTATCTGGCCCACCGACCACAGGGATCATAGCTCTACCCATCTCTTTAGCCTTCATAAGTCTGTAAGCCATACGTGCCACCTTCCCACTCCTCCGATAATACGGATTCCATAGGAAGTTATCCTCGTCCACCGCCACGACCATCAGATTTACCGGTCCTGGCAGAGGCTTAACCACGTACCCCCCAACGATTAAACGATCCTTCTCACGTTCTGTAATATAGGGAAAACGGGGTACAATATCTGCTAGTTTGTTCTTGGCTCAATATTGGATTTCCAATGAAAATACTCTTGTGCATATGTATAACACAATACATAATTTCTCAGTGCAATTTAAAATTTTTGCTATTTTTCAAGGAATGTTTTCATTTTGGATAAGTCTAGGAACTATACTTTCTATTTTTCTTTTTTCTATGTTTAAAAAGGATAAATACAACCTTTCTCTAAAGATAAGTCCATTTTTTATTTTTTGTATTTTTATGTTATTTAACATCTTGCTATACAGTCTAAATGCATATATAAAAATACAATTTCCAGAATTCAAAACTGCATTTGATGGAACTTCTTTTGTGCCACAAATGACCAAATTTATTTCTGTCTTATCGCTTCAGACTTCTTGGATAATATTTTTCTCTACTTTTATATATTTACTAGGACATTTAACACATTTTTACTTGTTTAAAAATAATTTTTTAAAACTAAATAACTTAAATAAATTTTTACTAAACTCTGGACTTGGACTCGTTGTACTTACTTCTTTTTTATTTATCCTAGCATCACTCTCATCTCTAAAAATCTTATACGTTGCTTTATTTTTTACACTTATTTTGTTTTTAAATAGAAAGGAATTTATAAGAATTATTAAGTTATTTTTTGTGAGAAAAAAATTTTATTTTTCTACAAATAACTTTTCTTTTTGGTTTGCGTCAATTGCCCTGCTTTTTTTGAGTTTTGCAGTGCTTAATTCTCTCTATCCTTTACCTCATGGACATGATGATGCTGCAGTTTATCTAAACAATGCAAATCTACTCTCAGTGCAACACAAATTAGTCTCAGGAGACTACCCATACACGTATAGCCTACTAGCAAGTGTAGGATACTTAATTACACACAATACTCTACTTGCTTTTGGACTAAATATAATTTATGCAATACTGGGTTTTTTAT
>JALVLE010000067.1 GCA_027033555.1 Caldifarciminota bacterium
CCCATTTTCTTTACTCCCTGGATTTACTATGCCTCCTGAGATGATAAATGAAAACGCTTCATCTATGCTCATATCAAGAGGGTAAAGTTCTTCTTCGGGAGCAATAATTATAAAACCACTTGTTGGATTGGGAGAGGTGGGTAGAAATATTGTTTTGTAAGGCCTATTCTTATCAGCTATGGGGATCTCTGCTCTGTCGGAAGTTATGAATCCTATTGCATAAATGCCTTTTCTGGGATATTCAAGTGCGACAACTTTAAGTAGCTTGCTTCTGTCAATATCTGTTATGTTCTGGGTTAGCCGTTTTAGACTGGAATATATACCCCTTATTCCAGGAATTTTCTGAAGAAATCTTTCCCAGATTGCTAATATTTTTTTACCAAAATATTTGTTGGAAAAATATCCGATAAAATATACAACAATGAGTGCCAGCAATAACCCAAGTCCAGGAATTTCAGGTATGCCTGGAATAGGAATTAGAATTTTGAGTAGCCTGTTTGAAAATTTTATCAATAAGTACAAAACGTAAATTGTACCAATGAAGGGTAAGAGAAGTACAAATCCAGTAATAAGATTTTGCTTAAAGTGAGTTTTTATTTTAGATTTTGTTTTACCTGTCATAAAAATCACCCCTCACCATCAGACAAAAAATAAGAGGGGAAGTTTCCTTCCCCTCTCTGGAAAAATTTCTAAGAGGGAGGGTTACCAGTTTTTACACCAATTGTGGACCTTTTATCTCTTTGATCCTGTTATTCTCATCCACAAGCACCACTGTGGGCTGATGATTTCTTGCTTCTTCCTCTGTCATTGTTACATAGCAGGCAATTATTATAAGATCTCCAACCTGTACTTTTCTTGCGGCGGCTCCATTTAAACAGATAGTTCCACTTCCTCGCTCACCTTCAATTACATAAGTTGAAAATCTTTCTCCGTTGGTAATATTGTAAATGTCCACTTTTTCATATGGGAGCAATCCTGCGGCATCCATCAGGTTTCTATCGATTGTTATGCTTCCTTCGTAGTTGAGGTCTGCTTCTGTTACCTTTGCCCTGTGAATCTTTGATTTGAGGATATACCTCTCCATTAAAGTGCCTCCTTTAAGGTTTTAAAAGGGTATTATCTATCAGGCGGGCATTGCCCACCCATACTGCCAGAGCAAGTAAAGCCCCTTTTTCAGTTAGTTCATCAATTGAGGTCAGTGTTTCGGGATCTGTGGTCTCAACATAATCTATTTTTGTGTGTGGAAAACTGTCAATATATTTTTTGACTTCTTCCCTGATCTTTTTGAGGTCTCTTTCTCCATTCTTGACCATTTCCTCAGCCATTTTCAGTGACCTGGAGAGACTAAGGGCCGACTCCCTTTCCTCTGGTTTCAGGTACTTGTTCCTTGAGCTCATGGCAAGGCCATCTGGTTCCCTGACAATAGGCATTCCAACAATTTCTACAGGGAAATTGAGGTCTTTTACCATTCTTTCAATGATTTTTAGCTGTTGATAATCTTTTCTACCAAAAATGGCAATGTCAGGTTGTACGATGTTAAACAGTTTCGAAACTACAGTGGTCACACCCCGGAAATGTGTTGGTCGGCTTTTACCACAGAGGTATTTGGAGAGTTCAGTTACCTCTACATATGTTTGATAACCTTCAGGATACATATCATTTGCCTCAGGGTAAAATATGTAATCAACCCCCTCTTTTTCGCAGAGTCGTTTATCTCTCTCAAAATCCCGTGGATATCTGTCAAGATCTTCATTTGGACCAAACTGGGTTGGATTGACAAAGATGCTTACCACGAGAATATCGCCACGTTTTCTTCCCTCCCTGATCAGACTGAGATGACCTTCATGT
>JALVLE010000068.1 GCA_027033555.1 Caldifarciminota bacterium
AATTGTTTTTTCGCCTCTTTTGAGGTAAATGCCTTTCTGTAAGGTCTATCCTCCGTAAGAGCAGCATAGGCATTGCAAACTGCAAGTATTCTAACCTCAAGGGGAAGTGAAAGAGAAGGGATACCATCAGGATACCCTTTCCCATTTACATATTCATGATGCCATCTTGCCCACTGGGCATGGCTCCGCAATGTATCTATCTTTGAAATCAACTTCTCGCTATAAACAGGATGCTCTTTCATTATCGCAATTTCTTCACTTTCAAGGTGCCTTGGTTTGGTAAGTATCATCTCTGGTATGATTATCTTCCCTATGTCGTGAAGAAAAGCGATATAGTAAAGTTCATCACTGTACACACCCATAGCCTGAGCAACTTTTCTGGTATATTCAGCCACTCTGTAGCCGTGTCCGAGAAGCTCAGGAGATCTGAGTTCAGGGATAATGGACAAAAGTTCAACCCACTTTCTCATAGTTACAACATAATAAAACCACTTCTTTGACCAGTCAAGGATTTGAATTTAGAATATATCTATGGCCGAAAGAAAGAGGTTTTTAAAGGGTTCAGATTTTGCAAGGGGCATATTAACAGCTATAGCAAACCTGCTAAAAAAAAGAGAATACCTTAATTCCATAAATGTATTCCCTGTACCAGACGGTGATACAGGCTCAAACCTATCACACACCTTAAAAGGAGCCGCACCTGCCCTTATTGAAGCTGGGGAACAATTGAAGCTATGTGAGGTTGTAAAACGCTTTTCAGAAGCACTTGTGCTGGAAGCAAAAGGAAATTCAGGGGTAATACTCTCACAGTTTTTCATAGAATTCCAGCAGGCAATAAGAGGAAAAGAGACAATAAGCCCAGAAGAATTTGCAGAGGCCTTAAATAGAGCAGTAGATAACACTTACAAAGCGGTGGAAAACCCTGTTGAAGGTACAATACTTACTGTTATGAAAGATTCTGCAAAGGCGGCTATGGAGGCTGCCAGAAAATCCAGCGATTTTGTAACACTCCTTGAACATGTCTATCACAAAACCAGAAAATCTCTTGAAAAGACAAAAAAAGCCATGCTCAAACTCAAGGGAAAGGAAGTGATAGATGCTGGTGCATTTGGTTATTTTTTGCTTATTGAGGGGCTTTACAAGTACTTTAAAGAGGGACATTATGAAATGCCAGATATTGATTTTGAGGACGAGCAAAAAAGGAGCGATTATATAGAACAGGAAGAAATAAAGGAACGATACTGCACTGAGGCGGTTGTAGAAGGAGAAGGGCTATCCCAGAAGAAATTAAAATTTTTGCTTGCAGCACTTGGGAGTTCTTTAATAGTGATGGGTGCAGGTAAACTCTTTCACGTACACGTGCACACAAACTGGCCTGATAAAGTTTTTGAAATACTTAAAAAAGAGGGGAGAATTCTTAAGAAAAAAATTGATGACATGATTGAAATGAACCAGGCTACTCAAAAAAAGGAGCTTGGAATCGTAGTGGATTCTGCATCTGACTTTCCTCTTGACCTTGCCCACGAACACGACATTTACATTGTACCCCTTACGATATTTATAGATGGAACCGCCTACAAAGAGGGGGTTGATATAAAAAGAGAAGAGATAACAAGGATGATTTTGGAAGAAAAACATGATATTAAAACCTCTCAACCAACGCCTCATGACTTCAGGCAGGCGATAGAAAGAGCCTTTGAGAAATATAAAAATGTACTTATCATAACTCTTTCTTCTAAACTATCAGGTACCTTTGGAGCAGCCCAAATAGCCCAGAAAAGCTTTGGTAATAAAATGCACAATATTTATGTATTTGATTCAAGAATGGCATCACTCGGAGAAGCGCTTCTCGCCTTGAGAGCAAGAGAAAAAGCTGAAGAAGGGTATTCTCTTAAAGAAATAGTCGCTTATCTTAATAAACTTGTTACCTATTCTAAATACCTGCTTGTTGTGGGAAATCTAAAGGCACTTGTAAAACGTGGAAAAATAGGTAAAATCAGCGGAGCAATTGGGACATATTTTAAAATAAAACCTATTTTAACATTTGATGAGTCCGGAGCTCTATATGCGGAGGAAAAAGTAAGAGGCATTGATAGAGCTATTGAAAAGATGGTGGAGATCCTGGAAAAAAGCTTAAAAAGAGGCTGGACATATGACTTTGGCTTTACACACTTTGCTTTTGAGGAGGGGGTGAAAAAATTAGAGGAGTTAGTTTTAAATAGATTTTCAGTCCATACCACCATTAAAACCTGGGCATCTCCGGTAATAGGCGCCTACACAGGCCCTAAATCAGTGGGAGTGGTTGCAATACCACGTATTTAGCTTTAGCCTACACTTTGGAAAGCCTCCTTGAGCGGAAAAACTTTATCATCCTATGTAATATCTCAAGCGCTCTATCCGGATCATGAATGGCAATTTCAGCATGGTTTAACACCCTTAAAACCCACAACTTAAAAAGGACCCTTCTCCAAGCCTTGATGTTAAAATCAAATTTTTCCATGAGTACATCGTAAACCTCGTACCACATATCTATATCCATGAAAGTGTAATCTGCGCCATGAACTGCATCAAACACCTTCTGGCTTATATGCTCCGGGAAATACCTCTTAACTATTTCCATCATCTCCTGTGACCAGCCCTCTTTAAATTCCTTAATACTTCCTTCAATATCAAATGCCACTCTTGTCTTATACTCTGCAGGTACAAGCTCAACCCTGTCTTTTTCATAAACCATTCCACTGGTATCTATTTTAAGGCCCTTATTTTCCTTAATAATATTAAAACATTCAACAGCCATTGTTTCCAGATCACTGAGTTTTCCGTATAACTTGTGGTCCTTTCCCTCTTTTATGTACACTTCATATAGTTTTACATGATACCGGGCAAATGCAATGGTTAAAGCGGTATCTATAGACCAATCGCTTGCGTCCCGTACAAGACTATCAACAATTAATTTCTGTGTAATTTCTCTTGTCATTCCAAGTTCTCCCCCAAGGGGCTGTTCTATATCCGGCAGGATGGTCTCCGGCCAAGTATAGGCAAACCCTGTACGAGTAATGTTCCAGGTAACCATGGCGTCTGTATAGGCTCTTGGATAAAAGCATCTCGCAACGTCATAGCCATCATCAAGTCTCTTTTGCACTCTATCAATCCAGCTCTTATTGAAAGACTTTATATCTGCATCGTAGAAATGAAGATACTCTGCATCTGTGTTTTTTACAAAATATTCTATAGCTGTATTCATTCCATCCCCTTTACCCGGTCTTTTGCTACCTATTCTTTTTTGAGTAAATATATGAATCCTTGAGCGCTCATCTTCTGAAAGGGTATCAACAAAGGCCTTTATTCCTTTATATGTTTCATTTTCACTATGCCCTGCAAGCAACACATCCTTAACCCTTTCATGAGAGAGAGCTTCTTTTATATTGCGTGCAAATACATTGACATCCTCTTTCTTGAAGGGGAAACACACTGCTATGTTTTTTTGCCGCTTTTCCATACACGCCTCCTTTAAAAAGGTTAGAACTGGGTTCCAAACTGGATATGGGGTACCCACTTCCCTCCCTTATTATCAAAACCATAAGCAAGATCAAATCCAACTATGCCAAGCATTGGCATCTCCATCCTTACCCCCACCCCGGCACCTTTTTTAAGCACAAATGGCCTCATGTATGATGAATTTTTCCAGGCATTGCCTGCATCAAAAAACACAAGACCGTACATGGTCTCACTGAATCTGTATCTGAGTTCCAAAGTAGTGATTAAAAAATCCCTGCCTCCAACATTGTAGCCATTTTCATACGGTCCCACGCTCCTGAGTTCATACCCCCTCAGACCAAAAGGCCCAACATCACCAAGAAAAAACCTCTCATAAAACGGAACATCTTCCGCACTCTTTAGACCAACAACGCTTCCCGCAAATCCCCTGAGTGCCAGAATCACTTTCTTTTTGTAATTAAAAAGCTGAGACCTTTCTACTGTAATTTTTCCAAAATTTGCAGTGCCGAGAAGCGGTCCACCTGCAAGCTTGAGGCTCACAACTGTCCTCTCACCACTCATGGCATTAAATGACCTATCCCTTGTATCTCTTGTAAAGGAGAGGGTAAGCGCAGAGGTAACAGTAGGTTTTCCGCTCGTCCACTCAGCGTACTCTGGAAGCTTTTTAAGCTCTTCTGGAATATCTAAAAGCCTTGTTTTATCCAGTGAATATCCGTATCCAATATAGTTATAATCACTTATAATCCTCTCCCTGTACCCTACCTGAAAACCCTCTTTTTGCTCTGTATAATTGGGCAGATACCTTGTAGTATAAAATACTGACCCTGAGAAAGAACGTCGCTTCCCACCTATCCATGGCACAGTATAATTCAGAGATACATTTCTCCTGTGCGAACCATACTCCACCATTCCACCTACTGTCTGTCCTTTTCCAAGAAAATTGGGTTCCTGTATCTGAAAATAAAATGAAAGCCCATCAATTTCAGAATAAGTAGCCCCAAGACCTAATTGCCCGGTTGACTTTTCCTCAACCTTGAATGTAACATCAATTTGTGAGGAATCTTGTGTATTGGTCAAATCCATCATTACACTGCTAAAGTAATTCAAGTAATAAAGATTTCGCTGTGACCGGATGGCCATCTTCCTTGAAAAATACTCTCCCGGGAAAAGGTACAGCTCTCTTCTTATTACTTCATCATACGTTTTGGTATTGCCTTCTATGTTTACCTTTCTTACCCTCACACGTACACCTTCATGGATATATACAATAAAATTCACAGTATCACCTACGATACTATCCTGTGGTATAGCGGCTGCATAAATATATCCAGAATCTGCATATATTCCCTGTATATTTTCAAGGCTTTTCCTCAGCCTCTTTAGCGAATAAACCTTTCCAGGTTCCAATGTCCATAGTGCATTAAGCACCCTGCTGTTTATCACTTTATTTCCAACAAACTTTACATCCCCGGTAATGTATTTTTTACCTTCTGTAAGATAAATGCGGATAATTATGTCCTTGCCTTTTCTGTCTATTCGGAAAGAGTCCACCTTTGCATTCATATACCCTCTGTTTTTGTAGTATTCCTCTATTCGTTCCATGTCCTTTTCAAGCTCATCTTTCTTTAACTTTCCCGAGCGCAAAAAACCTCTCGGCTTATTCTTCATTTTTGAAATGAGCTTTTTGTCCTTTATAGCCCTGTTCCCGTATATTTCTATTCTTTTAATTCTTGCTTTGGGTCCCTCTTTTATGTTAAAAACCACATCAGTCACACAACCTTTTCTATTCTTATAGCTATAGGTAACCTCTGCATACGGATACCCCTTTTCAGCATATCTTTCTTTGATATAAGAGACGGCTTCCATCAAAAGTGCATCAGAAACCGGCTCTCCTCTTTTCACAGGGAAGCTGGCTATTACCTTTTCCTCTGCATTCTCACCTGTACCTTCTGTTTTTTTCTTCTCCTCCATTATATCCTTTGCTTTCAGTTTTTTATTGCCTTTAAAAATTATGCTATCTACCCTGGGATTCTCATAAACTGTAAAAAATACATCAAGGGTGTCTCCGCTTCTTCTTGCCTTTACAACCACCTGCGAAGCGAAGTTTCTGGCAATAAGGCTTTTTATGGC
>JALVLE010000069.1 GCA_027033555.1 Caldifarciminota bacterium
ACGTTGACCCATCGGAACTATACCCATGGCTTGAGACAAAGAAGATAAAGGGACTATTTCATGCAGGCCAGATTAATGGCACATCCGGTTATGAGGAGGCAGCAGCACAGGGATTTATCGCAGGCGTGAATGCATTATTGAGACAGGATAACAAAGAGTTTTATCTTAAGAGACACGAGGCATATATTGGTGTTCTTATTGATGACCTTATATCTAAAGGCACAGATGAGCCATACAGGTTATTTACATCCCGTGCTGAATACAGGCTTCTACTTCGGATGGATAATGCAGAAGACAGACTCATGCACTACGGTTATAAACTGGGGCTTATTAAAAAGACCGAGTATGATGGCTATCTTGAGAGAAAGAGAAAAAGAGAGGAACTTCTTGAATATCTTAAGAGTAAAAGGGTTAAGATTTCCGTTCTGAGAGAGCATTTTAAGGATTTAAAACTTCCACTTCGTGATTCTCCCACGCTCTTTGATGCCCTTAAAATAAAGGGAATCAGGTATGAACACCTTGTGGAGATGAACCTTGCACCTCCTGTAGATATACTTATGGCAGAGAGGATTGAGATAGAGGCAAGGTACGATGGATATATACAGAGGATGGAGAGAGAGGCAAAAAGGCTTGAGAAAATAGAGAGCATGAGAATCCCTGATAATTTTGACTATGAAAGGATTCAGAATCTTTCCAATGAGGCGAGGGAGAAGCTCTCAAAGAAAAAGCCATTAACACTTGGTCAGGCTTCCAGAATCCCTGGTGTTTCGCCGAGTGATATTATGGCAATTTATTATTACCTGGAGGGAGTTAAATGAGACTTTTAATGTTTGATGCAGCATACATAAGATACAGACCCACAAAGAAAGGCTGGGAGGAAGGTGACGAGGTTGAAATAAAGGATTATGAATTTAAGGATGTTGTTCTTTGTTTCATACATGCAGAGCCACAGGACGAGGAGAACAAAACAAAGACAGTGAACAAACTTCTTAAAAACATAAAATGGCTCTGTGGAAAACTTGGTAAAAAGAGAGTCCTGTTGCATTCTTTTGCACACCTTGGAGTGGAGAAGGCAAAGCCTGAATTTGGCAGAGAGGTTTTAAATGAGGTGGAGGAGAGGTTACGGAATGTTGGATACGAGGTTTTTCAAACTCCATTTGGCTGGTTTCTGGACTTTGAATCAAAGTGGATAGGTCATCCTCTGGGCAGGATTTATAAGGAGTTTTAATGAGGCTTTTTACTTTATATGGAAATTCCAATACAGGCAAAACAACACTTTTAACCAATATTATAAAAGCACTGAAAAACGAAGGCAAAAAGGTTGCCTATCTTAAACTTACCAAACACAAAGGTCCCTTTGATGTGGAAGGGAAAGACACTCAAAGGGCAAGGGATAATGGTGCAGATAAAATAGGGCTTGTGCATGATAGGGGAGTGGTATTATGGGATTATACAAAAAAGCCACATCTTGTAGATTTAATAAGGAGAAACTTTTTATCCTTTGATTTTGTTTTGATAGAGGGCAATGCTGAACTTGCAGTTACCAGAATAAAGTGTATCTCAAAAGAGGAAGAGAAGGATTCTGATGAACTTGTCCTCTATTATTGCTCTTTTGCTGATATAAAAGATACATTGCATCCTGTGCGGGATTTTGCCAGGATACTTTCTATTGTGAAAGAGAGGTCTGTTCCACTTTTACCACATCTTGACTGCGCAGAGTGCGGCTTTCCCACATGCAAAGAATTTCTCCAGAATTATCTTGAAGGCAGGGTAAAAATAAGAGATTGTAAGGTGCTTTATGAGAACGCTGTTGTTGTGAGGGTAAACGGTAAGAGAATTGAAATGAAATCTTTCGTTCAGGAATTTGTAGGGAGCACAATTTTAGGGGCACTTTCTGTGTTAAGGGGATTTGAATACTCAGGGAATGTGGAGATAAAGATAGATGTAAACGCTCTTTTGACTTTAAAGGAGGGGCAGAGTGGCGAACAAAGGTAAGATAAGTGTTAGAGAGCTTACAATGGATTATGTAAAAGATAGAGCGATGGATGAGATTACACCTGTTGTATTACAGGAAATAGTGGATCATAGAGATGACATCTTAAAGGAATGTTCTGAAGATAGTCTTCTTGTCCATTTTAAAGAAGATGTGGAAATTTATCTTGATATTGTGACCGACTATGTGAAAGGTGAATATACGGCAATTCCATTTGAGGCTGTTGCTATCATGGGGTTTGCTCTCAAGTATATACTGGATGAGGAAGATATTATTCATGATTCTATCCCCTGTCATGGTCAACTGGATGACGCCATTATAATGCTTTATTCCATTCATCTCACAAAGAAAGAGGTCTTAAAATATAAAGAGTATAAAGAGCGAGGGATTTAATCTGTGAATTATCAAATATCACGTGTTTTTGAAAATATAATCCATTGTGCTTAATGATTCCCTGGATTTTTCAAAACTATTGCTTGACAGTTTTGTCCTTTCAATGTATAATTTGGCATATTTGCTAAGAGCAATATGTAAAATTTGATAATAATAAAGTTCATGGAGGTTGTGCAATGGCAAAAGCTATATTTTATGGGTGTACTACAAGGTCAAATCCGCGCCTAAAACAGAATCTGGACAGGTTGCTTGAGCTTATGGACGAAGATTTTATTAAAGAGGGGGAGGACATCTGCTGTGGTGCCCCTCTTATACTGGCAGGATATAGAGAGGAAGCCAAAGAGCAGGCTAAAAAGGTGATGGAAAGGTTCAAAAGTAAAGGTATTGATATGGTTATTACCCCATGCCCGCATTGTTTTACCATAATAGGAAGAGAATATGAGCATGTGCTTGGCGTTGACACAGGAGGGATAAGAGTTTTGCACGTAACTCAGTTTATAGCGGAATCCATTAAAAATGACAGAATTCGCATGAAGAATGAGATTAATGTGAAGGTATCTTATCATGACCCGTGTTATATTGGAAGACAGGGAGCGAGAATATACGAAGAGCCAAGGGAAATACTTTCATCAATAAAGGGAGTGAAGCTTGAGGAAACAAAACTTACGAAAGATGCGACTACCTGTTGTGGAGGAGGGGGACTTTTGAGGGCGTATCTTCCCAAACTTGCCGTAGAGGTAGCCAGAGAAAAAATAAACTCTCAGATAAAACCTCTTGGTGTGGATGTAGTGATATCATCCTGTCCCTTCTGTTTCCTTAATTTGAGTGAAGGGGCAGAAAAAAGCGGAATAGATGTGGAAGACATTGTGGAATTGGTGGTAAAGGCAATGGAGTAAGAGAAAATGGAAGCAAAGGAATTTAAAGTTTATAAGAAAAGTATATATAAGGTGATAAAGGACCCTTCGGTGAGAGTTGCTCTCACAAGGGCTGTGGAGTCTTTCAGGAAAAACAGGGATAGTGCTCTTTCAGAATACAAATACGTTATTGAAGAGAGCAGAGAGCTTCAGAAGACCAAAGATTATGTGCTTGAGCACCTTGATGAGTTCGTTAAAAAAACAATGGATAGAGTTGAAAAAAACCATGGGCATGCCTATTATGCAAGGACTGTTGATGATGCTCTAAGGATTATTAAAAATATTGTAGGTACTGGTAAAACTGTTGTTAAGGGTAAGTCTATTACCACCGAAGAGCTTGATCTTAACAGGCATCTTGAGGAGTGGGGTAATACAGTTTATGAGACGGATCTTGGAGAGTTTATAGTTCAACAGCTTGGTTCAAGGCCCATGCACATTCTTGCTCCTGCTATTAATGTGCCGAGAGAGAAGGTGGCGGAGCTGTTCAGCAAACTTGCAGGAAAAGAGCTACCTCCTGATCCCGCAGAGCTCACAAAATTTGCAAGAGAATTTTTGAGGGAGAAATTTGTTAATGCGGACATCGGGATTACGGGAGCGAATGCTATTACCGCAGATACAGGCACTGTGTTCCTTATAGAAAATGAAGGAAATATAAGGTTTTCAACCTCAGCTCCTCCTGTTCATATTGTAATTGTTGGTATTGAGAAAATCTTGCCTACCCTGAAAGATGGTATGAGATTGGTTGAAGTGGTTTCAAGATACGCCGGATACAAGGCTATGGCTTACGTATCTATGATTTCAGGACCAAGTAAAACAGGAGATATTGAGAAGGTGGTAGTATATGGTGCTCATGGTCCTAAAGAATTTCATGTGATATTTCTTGATAATGGGAGAAGTGAGGCTGCCAGGGACCCTGTTATAAGAGAGGCTCTAAGGTGCCTTCGGTGTGGAGCATGCATGTATGAATGTCCTGTATATCCCATAACTACCGGATACTGGGGCTACAAATACATGGGCGGGATAGGAATTCCATGGACGGCATATGTGGCAGGAGGTTTTGAAAAGGCGGCTCCTATGGCTTTCACATGCACCCTATGTGGAAGGTGCGTACAATACTGCCCTATGGAGATTGATACGCCTAAAATCGTGGAACATATAAGAGAAATTTTGAAGAAAAAAGGATTGATTCCTGATTATATCAAAAATATGGCAGAGACCGTTATAAAAGAGGGCGTTCCTTATTGATATAATTCTGTCTTAAAAACCGTATTTATCCAATTTTGATTTAAGGGAAGGCTTTTTGTTTTTATTTTCATACGCATGGATTTAGAATTAATATACCAAAAAGAGAAAAGGAGGTTCCCATGAGAGGCTTTAGAGAAACGACTTTGCCTGAGGATGAGATCAAAAGGCTTACTGAGCTTGCAACGCTTTTAAGAGGAGATATTCTTAAAATGACAACCCTTGCGAAATCCGGTCATCCAGGCGGAGCTATGAGCTCCCTTGAGCTTTTTCTTGTAACAATGAGTTATGCGAACATTAATCCAGAAGACCCTGATATGGAAGGTAGAGATTATATTGTTGTATCTCATGGACATACTTCTGCGGGGGTCTATGCTACTCTTGGAAGACTCGGCTTTTTCAATATTGACGATGCGATAGCCTATTTCAGACTTGCAGGCTCACCCTTTGAGGGACATATTGAAAGGGATGTTCCTGGAGTAGAATGGACAACAGGAAACCTTGGACAGGGACTTTCTGCAGGATGCGGCTTTGCGCTTGCAAGCAAAATTAAGGGTTATAACAATCATGTTTTTGTTATTATGGGGGATGCCGAGCAGGCGAAGGGACAGGTAGCAGAGGCGAGAAGATTTGCAAAGAAGTTTAATTTGAGTAACATAACGGTTTTAATTGACTACAACAGAAGGCAGATTTCTGGAAAAACCTTTGAAATAATGCCTGTTAATATAAAAGAGAACTATGAATCGGACGGATGGAAAGTAATTGAAGTGGACGGACACAACGTGAGAGAGATCTATGAGGCTATTGTGGAGTGTCAGAGACATGAAGAAGCTCCATGTGCAGTTCTTGCGCACACTGTTATGGGAAAAGGTGTTTCATTTATGGAAGGAAATGAGGTGTATCATGGTAAACCTTTGTCTGAAGAGCAGCTTGACAGGGCGCTCAGTGAACTTGGACTTGAAAATGATCTTGAGAGGTATAAAAAACTCAGGGAGAGCAAAAAGTATCCCGTATTTAACAGGAAGCTCAAGTTTGAAATAAAGATAAATACTGT
>JALVLE010000070.1 GCA_027033555.1 Caldifarciminota bacterium
CCTCTCTTTACTATAGTTGTCAACTGCTCTTTGACCTGAAATCATCCCAGAGAATATTATGGGATATTTTTTCCCTTCTTTTCCAAGTGGAATTTCATAGAACCATATTTTTCCGTCTTCTATTACCTCTCTGCTTAAAGATGGCAAATTGAACCTTGCTTTAATTATATCCGATGCAAGGGCGTTTATTACAACGATTAACTTCGGCTCCAGCTTTCCTATAAATTCCAGAGAAAGCGTCACCTGCCCGTTGAAGAATTCCTCATAGTATTTAGGTTTGCCTTTTTTTATACCGAACAACTTTTCCAATATTTTTTGTGGTGAACATCGCATGAAGAGGAGATCTACATGATAAAAAGGTAAAGGTAATTTTGAATTACAAATTTTATTTATCTCGTCTCCTAATCCCCAAACAGGTCTAAAGTATACCTGATATTCTTGCCAAGCTTTGGTTTCAAAATGGATTATTTTTTCCTTTAAGTTTTCTATCTCATCTTCCTTTGAAGGAAAATTTTCTAAAAGAGCCTTGATTTCTTCATCTTCTATATTAAACGAAGGGTTAAGACCTACGAACACAATGCCTCCTGAATTCAATTGGACTTTAATTAGCTTTTCATCGTCTTTCCCATTATTTTCACATGTGATCTTTAATTCATAAGGAATAGAGGGATATAATAAGGGCCAACGGTCTATCATGCGTTGACATTCTTCTTTATATCCAAATTTTTTCTTCTTAAAAATGCGATCGCATTGCTTTTTAATACTTTCGATAACTTCTTTCTTCTCTTGCCAGTAGTTTAATATCTCGTTATTTACCCATTCCACAGGATCATTATTATCCATCTTCATCCTCTTTTACCCAACCCTTAGTAAATCTGGCGTAATTATACTCATCAATAAGTTTGAGGATGGAGAATTTCCGTGTTTTTGGGCCTATATCCTTATCCTCTATGGACTTGGCCTCATATTTTCCTAAAAAGTTCTTTAATTCACTGCCTTTCCGGAAGTTTTCCAATTTTTGTATAAACTCATAAATACACTCTGTAAATTCTATATATTTTTCCGCAGGTTTCTCCAAATATCGGTCAACATAGGCTTCAGCTATTTTCCTATCCCAGAGAGGAAAGAAGTGAGGTGCTAACAAATGGAGTGCTTTTGCTACAGCTACCGGGCTTTTTTTCGTTTTTCCATTTTGGGTGACGCTCAATGCCTCCAAGAACTTATTGAACAGCTTCTTTATTCGGCTCTTATCCTCCTCATGGAGAAAGGGCGAATTTTTCAACTCTTTCTTTCGGAAGCTTTTTATTTCATCCCAATTGGCTTTCAAGGTTTCTCTCAATTTCTCAAAGTCAAATATTCCATATCTGTAAAAAGCCTGATTCCAGGTCAGCAATAAAACCCCGAGGGCGTAGCTAATGTTAATAGCATCATCATTTTCAAGATTGTCATTTTTGGGCCAAAATTCTTTTATAAGGTGCATGGCTACTTCATACATCGCATCTCTGGGTTCGTTTTCCCTGAACTTCTCTATCCCTTCTATAAATTCTTCAGGAGTTTTGTTATTTCTCATTTTCTTACAATCAATCATTTTTTCCTTCCATCAATGTGCAATTTCTGTGCAATGAATGTGCAATTATTTACCTCCCTTAAAATATTCCAGTTCTTCCAGGTAAGCCCTAATCCTGTTTTTCAGGTTCAGGTATTTCTCCTCAAGACCCTGGAGTTCTTCCCATTCCTTTGCAACATCTATCTTTTCCTGCTCTTCCATGGGAAACACATAAAGCGTTACATTGAGGTTGTAGTCGTTTTCTTTTATTT
>JALVLE010000071.1 GCA_027033555.1 Caldifarciminota bacterium
CCCAATAGGCCTGTAGAATTCGAGATCGGTCACCCCGATAATGGACTACATTGGGACAGCTTTTTCTATGGATGGTAATTATCCTCGAGCTTGTCACAATACCCACAATTTCGTCTCCGGGTAGCTGAATACAGCAGCGAGCAAATTTGATTTCCAGGCCTTTAAGATCGCTAACCTCCACAATAGGTCTCCTCGATCCGTAGTGAGTTTTCCTGGACTGTGGTAAGAATTTCCTGATTTTACTTATTAACTTTTTTCTCGAAATCTTTTTTTGAGAGAAGGCATAAAAAAGCTCCTCTTCGGCGTGCATGTTGAAGGAATTTATAATCTTCGTGAGAACCGAGCCTCTCGAGTCCTCAGGCACATTCTGTTCCTCAAATACTTTCATCACCTGTTCTCTACCGGTTTCGGTTTCTTCCGGCACAAATTTCATGAGCAACGCTCTCTTTAGTACTTTCAAATTAAGCCTGCCCTCGGTAAGACTTATGTAGAAATTATTTTCTGACTTCATCCGGAATTCACTGAGAAGCTCCCTTGCTACATCCTGGTAATCCACATCAAAGGGAATTAGTTTTTTAAGAATCCTGGAAAATTCCTCCTTACCGCGTTGAATCTTTTCTTCTCTTTCTTTTCTGCGGAAGAATGCCTTTATCTTTTGCTTGGCTGAAGGTGTTCTAACAAACTGCAACCAGTCCCGGCTTGGGGACGGAACGTTACCGGTGAGAATTTCTACAACATCCCCATTTTTGAGCTCATAGTTGAGTGGCACCAGTTTTCCATTCACCTTTGCTCCCCTCGCACGATGTCCAAGCTCAGTATGAACTGCATAGGCAAAATCTATAGGTGTGGAATGTTTTTTAAGAACCTTGATTTCTCTTTTTGGCGTAAATACGTAAATATCTTCAACGGCAAGCTCTTTTCTCAAAACTCTGTAATAAACCCGTGGGTCATTAATATCCTTGGACTGGTCAATGAGGTTATTCAACCAGAGCAGGAATTTTGACCGTTCTTCACTGTTTTTTCTACCCTCCTTATAGCGCCAATGGGCCGCAATTCCAAACTCTGCTATCTCATGCATCAGCTCTGAACGAATCTGGATTTCAATGAATTTGTTGTCGGGCCCCATAACGGTGGTATGTAGTGACTGGTAAAAATTGGGTTTCGGATTGGCAATATAGTCTTTGAATCTTCCCGGAACAGGCTTGTATAACTCGTGCACCACGCCGAGAGCCTTGTAAGCATCATCTTTGGTTTCGGTTATAATCCGGATTCCATAGAGGTCATAGAGTTCGTCAAATTTCTTATTTTTCCTGCGCATTTTCTGATAGACCGAATAGATGTGCTTGGGCCGTGATATAATCTGCGCCCTTACTCCCCTCTCTTCCAAAGCACGGCTGAGCTGAGTTTCGACAAGTTTAAGGAACCTCTCTCTGTCCTTACGCTTCTCCTTAATCTTTTTTGCAAGCTCAGCATATTTTTCAGGGTTTAAATACTTAAATGAGAGGTCTTCCAACTCCCATTTCATTCTCCAGATTCCAATTCGATGGGCAAGGGGGGCGTATATCTCGAGGGTCTCTCGTGCAATTCTTCGCTTCTTCTCTGGTGGCAATGGGTCAAGGGTTTTAATATTGTGAAGCCTATCAGCAAGCTTGATTATCAAAACTCGCGGGTCCTGCGCAGTTGAGAAAATAATTTTTCTGTAATTCTCGACTTTTCTCCTGTACATTTTGCCGATGTCGTGACTCCCGTTTAATCCATCGAGGGGAATATGCTTTATTTTGGTAACTCCTTCAACGAGGAATGCAATCTCC
>JALVLE010000072.1 GCA_027033555.1 Caldifarciminota bacterium
GGTGGAATTGGTTGAAAATCCTGTAAAATCAATAGAATGCGTGGTACAGGCTCACGGAATTGGCAATCTGTATTCAAATGTTGCCCTGTTTGGCTGGGGACACCAGCCAAATAGAGAAAATATACTACTAAAACACTTAAGAAAACTGGTGAACCTGAAAAAAGATGTCCTCATTCTTGATTATAAGAAAGATAAGGGTTTCGGGGATTTTTCCAGCATAGATGTCTGGTGGGGTGGAAAGGGGGGCAATATTGAACTAATGTTGCTTATTTCTTACATTCTTGGGCTGAATGATGAGTGGAGAGATGCCAGGGTAAGAGTAATTAAAATTGTATCCACTAAAGAGAGAAAACCCGTAGCAGAGAAGAATATAAAGAGCAGACTTATTGATGCGAGGCTGGATGCAAAAACAAAAGTAATAGTCAATGAGAATATGAAAACCCCTGTAAAAGACCTTATAGAGAGAGAATCTGTTAATTCAAGCCTTGTGATACTTGGTCTCCCAATTCCTGAAATTGGAGAGGAGCAAAAAACCGCAGAGAGAATAAATAAGTTAATAAAACCCCTTCCTACCACCTTGCTTACGAGGAGTGTGTTTAGAAAAGGGGTATTTGATAATTAACCTGATAAACATTGTAACATATTCCTTTTGTCCTCCCAATATCCCACAAAGATGACTCTTGCAATTACCGTTAAAAAACTATAAAATAAGAACTGAAAAGGAGCAGAATTAGATGTCTTCAAAAATGTCTAAAAGAATTTATAAAATCTTTCTGTTATTTATGCCGGCATACCTCTCGGCTGCTCTTTTATCCGGCAAAATTACCCTTTCACCCGAGAAACTACATATTGAAAAAAGCAAGGACTATGTAGTGCTCAACTATCCCAGTGCAGCTTTGTGGGGGCCAAAGGGAGCCCCATTGTTGCCTCTTCTCCCTATTAGATATATCTTACCTTCTGGCTCAAAAGCAGTAAATATTAAAATCAAAAATGTCAAAACTATTGCTATTGGAATAGACGGTTTCCTATATCCCTCGCAGGGTGCAGTGCCTTTATCTCTTCTAAATACGAGAAAATTCATCCCCCCTGACAGCATATATTATAACACGCATAAATACGAACCGTTTTTACTCTCATTAACAGGCACAGGAAATCTATCAGGCTATACCATTGCGAATTTGCTGTTATCACCGGTTATATATTATCCTTTACAAAAGAAAATTGAGTTCGTCACAGAAATAGACTTTGAAATTGAATATACTCCTCATAAAACATTTTACCTTTCTTCAGAAAAACAGAAAAAATATTTTGGTGCTATTGTTAGAAAACTGGTGCAAAATAAAAAGGATATTTCAAAATTTGAGCCATATGTTAAAAATACTTCTGATAGTGTGGTTGATATGGTCATTATAACCCCTGATAGTTTTGCTCCTGCTTTTGAACCCCTGAGAGAGTGGAAGGTAAAAAATGGTATAAGATGTGAGATTATACCCATTGAAAGTATTTATGCAAACTATTTAGGTAGAGATAGACAGGAAAAGATCAGGATTTTTCTTAAAGATTATCATGACAATCATGGACTTATATTTGTATTACTTGGAGGACAGGGGGATTGGGTTCATAATGAAGATTTTGTTCCTACAAGATATGCGTACTTGCCCATAACAGGTTTCGGACCCAAATATGACTCTATTCCCTGTGACCTTTACTATTCAGACCTTGATGGGTCATGGGACTTTAACAAAAACGATGTTTTCGGTGAAATTGAAGATAGCGTAGATATGTACCCGGATGTTATAGTTGGAAGA
>JALVLE010000073.1 GCA_027033555.1 Caldifarciminota bacterium
AGATTTAACCATTAAACAGGAGATAAATCATGACACCACCAGAACCAATAACGGTCAAGGTCAAGACCCTGACTCCCATCTGGACGGGAGATGCTCAGAGGGAAACCACCTATCTGAAGGCGACTTCATTTGTGGGCAACATGCGTTTCTGGGCCGAGGCGTTACTTCGTTCCCTTGGAAAAGAACCGAGCCCCTGCAACATAACAGGTACAAACAAGTGCAAATATGATAAGGCCAAAGGGAAAACTCGTGTTTGTTCTGCCTGTAGCATATTTGGCTGCACCGGCCTTGCCAGGAGTTTTATGTTGAAGTTATCAGGTGAAAATGGGAGCTATATTAAAAAATCCTCCATGATTAAACTGGAGTGCCGCGAAGGGCGAGATGGCAAACCTCCCCGATATATGGGAGTAGCTGGGTTTAGCGGTGAATTTAACCTGAATATAGTTCCAAACACGCCCTCGTTTCAAGAAGGAGAAAACAGGAGCATTATTAATGCGGTACTGATCCTCATGCTTCGAATGGGCTCTTTGGGGGCCAGGGATCAATATGGGTGCGGATTTGTGTCGGCTGCCGCGCTTGATAATAAGTGGGATGGAGTCATTTCTAACTTAGAATTTCAAGAAAAAGATAGTGATCAAATCCAGACAGAACATCATCCGTCTCTTAAAGATTTTTTCTTTTTCAAGGCTGCTGCTTCATACAAAGACCATGAAAATCCACATGAAGATATTTCCAAAAAGCATCTTCCTTTTGTGATCCGTCACGACACCAGGAAGTTTTTAAAATTTAAAACCAATATTGACACCAAAGTCAGACATTTCTTCTGTGGCAATATGAGAGGTGGCCGCATCGGCACCAAGTACAACATAGGCCTGGCTAATAAGACATTATACGGATGGGGCTGGTATCCAAGGAAAGGAAGATTTTCTGAATACAGGGATGATTGTCTCAATGCCCTTATGTTTGAACTTAAAAGGCATTCTCAGAACCTTAAATGGAAGGAGTTTGCCTCTAAACGCGATAATTGTAATTCTGCCAAGAAGTGGCCCGAGTTTTTAGAAGAACTCCTAACACAAACTAGAGATAAGCTGGGGGAAGGTTAGCATGAGTTATGATTTTATTACAGAAATGAGCATGCAAGAAAATGATGAACTTATTGACTCTATTTCAAAGGCAGAGGGTCCTTATTCAATGCTCAAAGACGCGCCCTGGACTGTTAAAGCACAGGTGTTAACTACAGGAACTGTTTTTTCAGAAAAAAATTTTAAGGAAACACCCAGAAGAAGGACATCCCTAGAAAATTTAATAAAGACTGGACGTAAAGGAAAACATGGAATAACAGCCATAGAGGGCTATCCAGGTATTATTAAAGATAGAACCGTCTGCCTGCCTGAAAGCTGGAAAATTCTTTTTACTCCAGAATCGTCTATTCTAAAAGGGTTACCCAAAGGATCGTGTCTTTTTAAAGTCCAGCTACAGCTTGAAACTCCCTTCCATTCCAGAGACGACCTGTCTTTTTATCCTACGGAAAATCTACTTAAGCGTGATCATGTGTTTCATGTTCCCTATCTAAGCGCCGCTGGAGTCAAGGGGCTTTTGCGCTGGGCGTGGAGAATGTGCTACGAGGATAAGTATGAGGAAGACTTAGAAAAAGATATCTTTGGCCCGCGGCCCGGCTCAAGTGATGAAGACAGCGCTTTTCAAGGCGTGCTCTACACGTGGCCGCTTTTTTGGGATGGCAGAATCGGAGAAGATATAATCAATCCCCAGGATCGGAAAAAAAATATTGGAACAGTTCCCATCA
>JALVLE010000074.1 GCA_027033555.1 Caldifarciminota bacterium
TAATAGTACTCCACCCCAATGGTACCTGTTTCATTTTCTATCCCTGTTGTGAAATTGGAATGTCCTGGTCCACTCTCAAATTGAAGAAGTATATCTCCATTCCCGCTGGGAGTAGAATAATAGGCAGGATCAAGTAGAATTATAGTAAAATTCACAGTATGCGATGTGTCTCCGTAGTATGGAATGTGTTTATACTGGATTATGAAACGGTGTTTCGTAGTATCATGGTAATAATATATGCCTCCCCCTGAGGATGGATCAAGATCATCCCACACACCTGCGATAAGGGCATTAGGAGCATTGGGAGCAGGGATTTCAGCATTTGTAATACCGTTGGTACCCGGATCGTCTCCAAAAGAAATCCATCCATTTGAACATACCCACACGTTTGTATAATCCACATTGTAAAATTTGAATGTAAACGGCAAAGTGAGATTCGCCCTCTCATCATCATCAAGGGTAATAGCGGTGCCAATTCCCTCAACATCCACATTTTCATAGGAAGGAGCAAGCTCTGTGTAAATGGAATCAGTGTTGTCAAGGGCTATATAAAGGGTATCGTCTCCTGTCCAGTATATTTTGCCAACCACAAGTGTAAAGGGAACGGTATCTGTAATATTATCACCGGCTACTGACACATAAAAATCAACAGAAGAGCCTATAGGAAAGTTTTCAGGGACACTTACAGAAAATACTGCAACCTTTTGTGAATCACTCCTTATGATGCTGAAATAGGCTGTGTCATCAGAAAATGTTATCTCTGGAGATTCGGAAGTAATTCTTAACATCACATGACTTGCACTATCTGGTCCAATGTTTTTTATAAACATGTAAATATATGCATTCTCTCCGGGGTCAAGCATGTTGCTATTATTCCCTCCTGCCGAATCGTTTATGAACACTCCATTATTCACCAGTTTTACGCCTGTTAATGGCAGATCCTCTTGTAGAACCACATCATCCACATACCACCCATCCTTTGTAACACTTCCATCAGACTCTACAAGAAATCGGATATATACGTTTTTACCCATGTACTCTTCAGGAATATCCACAGTATCACACACCCAATCTGGAATACTGTCGGTATAGGATGCAATAGTGACCCATGATGCTCCATCATTTTTATCCACACTGACCTGCAAATACCCGTGATCATACATTTTTTCAAAATTATATTTATGCCAGAAAACTACTCTTGCGAAGTAGGCATCGGTGAGATCAAATGGGGATGCGCTTACAAGATAATTATGAGTGTTGTTCTCATACGGGCCTCCTGGTGAATCTGTATATGAGGAAGGAGCAGAATGGTAATCGGACGTTGTCACATTCCATGTTCCATTTGTTTCCCAGCCACCACTGGTGCTGAAATCGTAAGTATACCAGGGATAATAGGTAGGTGTACCCAACCTCAAAGAAATAGTATCTCTAAGCTCATATCCGCCATCTCCGGTAAAGTATATCTCAAAGAGGGCTCTTCTGCCAGCTCGCCATCCTGAATCAACATTAAATCCAAAACCGTCCCCCACAGCCATAGCACCCTGTGACACATTTCCATAAGCAGAAAGGCTATCGTCAAAGAACCCCGCATCATGATACTCTGACAACAGACTCAATGTTGCATTCACATTGTTTGCATCCATACCGTAATTTTTTATCTTAACAATTATCTGTACATGTTCCCCAGGATCAGCTATTCCGTCGTTATTACCCATAGAATCGTTTACCATCACTTTAATAATTTTCAACGCAGGACCTGTAAGAGAAGGGGTGTTCTCTACGGCCAAAAGCGCATTCA
>JALVLE010000075.1 GCA_027033555.1 Caldifarciminota bacterium
TATAGCCGATATGCCCTTTGGTAGTTATCAAAGTGGGGAGGAAGAAGGGATAAAAAATGCTGTAAAGCTTATAAAGGCAGGCGCTGATGCTGTAAAGATTGAAGGCGGCAACGAAGTAATAGGACTTATTGAGAAGCTTGTTTCTCATGGAATTCCGGTGATGGGTCATATAGGCATGACCCCTCAATATAAAAATGCGTTTGGCGGATACAGGGTGCAGGGAAAAGATAGAGAGAGCAGGGAGCGAATTGTGGAAGATGCAAAACTCCTTGAAAAAAGTGGTGTATTTTCTATAGTACTTGAACTTGTCCCCGAAAGTCTGGGAAGGGAAGTGCAAAGGAGCGTATCCGTGCCAGTGATAGGCATTGGAGCAGGGAGATATACGGATGGGCAGATATTGGTTTTGTATGACATATTGGGGCTTTTTAGAGAGTTAAACGTTCGCTTCGTGAAAAAATATGTGGATGGCTATAATATTTTTAAAAAAGCCCTTAAGGAGTATGCAGAAGAGGTAAAATCCGGAAGCTTCCCTGGAGAGGATAATGTATTCAACTAAGGTGATTAAAACTGTAAACAAGATGCAAAAGGTAGCGGATGAACTTAGAAGAAATGGCAGAAGTATAGGTTTTGTTCCTACCATGGGTTATCTGCATGAGGGGCATCTTTCTCTTGTAAGGTGTGCCCGTTCAGAAAATGATGTGACGGTTGTGTCCATTTATGTTAATCCTACTCAATTCGGCCCTACTGAAGATTATAAAGAATATCCAAGAGATGTGGAGAGGGATTTAAAACTCCTTGAAAATGAGGGGGTTGATTTTGCATTCATCCCTTCAGATGAGGAGATGTATCCTGAGGAGGTCTTGACGAATGTGCATGTACGGAAATTAACGGAGGGACTGTGTGGGGCAAGAAGGCCGGGACACTTTGATGGTGTGTGTCTTGTGGTTAGCAAATTGTTTAACATTGTTAAACCTCACAAAGCTTATTTTGGCAAAAAAGATTATCAGCAGTATAGAGTTATTGAAAGGATGGTGAAAGACTTAAACTTTGACATCCAGGTTGTCCCCTGTCCGATTGTGCGGGAAAAGGATGGTCTTGCCATGAGCTCAAGGAATATATATCTTTCCCCGAAAGAGCGTAGAGACGCTACCTCCCTTTACAGGTCTTTATTACTTGCTCAGGAACTTATAAAAAATGGGGAAAGGGATGTGGAGGTAATAAAGAAAAAGATGGAGGAGTTTTTAAAAAAAGTTGAAAGCATAAGGAAAATAGACTATATAGAGATCGTGGATAAATACACATTGCAACCTGCTATTGAAATTAGTGGAAGGGAGCTCATTGCTATAGCAGTGTATGTTGGAAAAGCCCGATTGATTGATAATTTGGAGGTTGAGTTATGATGGTTTTTATGCTCAGGGCCAAACTTCATAATGTCAAGGTTACGGGTAAAAGGCTGTATTATAATGGCAGTATAACCATTGGTAAGGAATTGATGGAAAAAGTGGGTTTTTTTGAGGGGGAAAGGGTTGAGGTGTATAATATGACCAATGGGCAGAGATTTTCCACTTATGTAATCATGGGGGAGAAAGATGAGGTTGTTTTAAATGGGGCTGCAGCAAGGATGGGTGAAGTGGGTGATTCGTTAATTATAGCCTCTTATGCTCTCTTTACGCCAGAAGAGGCCAGAAGCTTTAAACCGAAAATAGCCAAATTATAGGAGGTGCTGTATGAAGTGGTACCGGGTAATAGGCGGCATACTCCTTGTGGGTATGCTGAATGCCGGTGTAC
>JALVLE010000076.1 GCA_027033555.1 Caldifarciminota bacterium
AGATCTGCCTTCGTCATTCCCTTTCCGTCATCTTTTACACTTATCGCTTCAAGTCCAGCGCCCTTTATGCTAATTTCAATATTCTTTGCCCCAGCGTCTATAGAGTTTTCCACAAGCTCTCTTACAACTGAGGCAGGGGATTCTATAACTTCGCCTGCTGCAATTTTGCTTATAACATCAGGAGGAAGCTTTTTAATCATGCTGGCTTTTTAAATACTCCTCAACTCTCTTTGTTGCATTGTATCCATAGATTTTCAATCTGTAATCCAGTGCAAGGGTTTTTATTATAGCGCTCAAATGCCTACCAGGGACAACAGGTAGTACAACTTTGTCCACCTTTACACCAAAGTACTCTGTATAATCTTTTTTCAGAGAAAATCTTGCCATACTTGCTGGCGGCTCAACAATAAAAAGTTCAATAACAAGGTCCAGCTTCTTTCTATCTTTAACTGCTCCCACCCCGAAAAGGGAAAACACATCAATTATTCCCACTCCCCTTATTTCCATAAGGTTTTGAAAAACATCTTCCTTTCTGGGCACCACCCCCATAACAGACCCTTTTGGATACTCAATAAGTCGTACCACATCGTCTGCAATGAGAGAAAAACCCTGAGAAATAAGATCAAGGGCACATTCAGACTTACCACTACCACTTTTTCCTGTGATAAGTATACCAAGGTCATACACATCCACCATGGTACCATGAACGGTCATGGAAGGTGCAAGCTTGAAACAGAGATAATCGTAAAGTTTCCGCTGAAAAACCGGTGTGTACTCAGGAGTAGTCAAAATCGCCGTCTTTTTTGCCATGTTCATTATACACTGCGGTGGTTTATTGCCTCTTGTAAAAATAAGTGCAGGTACTTCCTTCTCTATAAGCCTTTTAAGCCTCTCACACCTTTTCTCCTCAGGTAAAGAAAGAAGATACCTGTACTCCGTATTCCCGATTATTTGAATTCGTCTTTTATCAAAATGTTCTTCATATCCTGAAAGAAAAAGTCCCGGACGAGAAAGCCTCTCGGTTGTTATTAAAATGTCTTTTAAAAACTCCTTTCCGTGGTGTACGAAAATTTTAAGCTCCTCTCCTTTTTCGGAGAGGAGTTCATACAAAGTAAAAGATGACATTAATCTACTTTCTTGCTCTGAGCTTACTTTCGTACTTGGTGAGCTGTTTCTTTAAAATATCTTTAAGTTCATCTATTGCCTGGTAAAGGTCTTTTCTCTCAGCCTTTACAGCAATTGTGTTCCCTTTCATTTTTAAAACCATTTCGGCAATATATCTGCCACGGAGTTCCTCAAGTATCAGCTCTCCATTAATAATATGCTTTGAATACCTATCAAGGGAATCCAGTCTCTTTGAGATATATTCTTTTAGCGAATCGGTAAGCTCAATATTCCTTGCCACTATGCTGTATTTCATAAAATACCTCCTTTGTTTAGTAAAAAAGCAAGAAAAATCGTTGTTAGCCCGGCATAAATTCCGGCAATTTCATCATCCAACATTATTCCGAGCCCGTTCCCTATCTTTTCCACCTTTTTGATACCGAAGGGTTTTATTATATCATAAAGTCTGAATAATACAAAAGCAAGCACAAGATACAAAATATTTATGCGCGGAAGAAACAGTACAGCGGTAATCAGACCTGCCACTTCATCAATAACCACCTCACCCGGGTCCATCTTATTGGTCAATTTGCTGTATCTTGCGGAAGCCACCCAGCCAGAAAAAAAGACAAGACCCAAACCTTCCAATACTAATAAAAAAGATGGATTCAAAAAATACAGAATAAGTGTCGTCAAAAGAGCCGCAAACGTACCTGGTCCTAAAGGTATATAACCTACAAAACCAAACGTCGCTATAAAAGAGACAAGAAGATTCTCTTTCATATCCAGACATCCTCCGATAATAAGACCAATAACATCGGCAATCATATCAGCAAAAGAAAAATCTCGCCATGGTATAAAAAACTGGATTCCTTCGGTAAAAATTGCTATTGAGAAGGTGATTACAATTGCAGGTTTAAATTTAATATTCAGTCCCCTTCGCAACACAAAGTAAAGTAGAAAAAAACTCACCACATGGGCCAAAAGATCTACCCGGTGTATCTCTGAATGGACATTTTTTTGTGGGACAATAAGCAGGATAAAAAAAAGAATAAGATATAGAATTGCCCCTTTTTCAGCCTCTTTACTCAAAACTCCAGACTCCTCATATACCAATCCTCACGATCAAGTGATCTATAAGATATAGCCTCCTGTATGTGGTGAGACATAATATCTTCACTTTCTTCAAGGTCTGCAATCGTTCTTGCGACTTTTAATATACGGGAATAAGCTCTTGCTGATAATCCCATCTTTTCCATGGCCATTTTTAAAAGATTTTCTGAGACTTCATCAAGCTGACAATATTTCCTGATCTCCTTCTGCCCCATATGCGCGTTAAAATGAATCCTTTTTCCTTTAAAACGTCTCTCCTGCAATTTTCTTGCCTTTTCTACTCTCTCTCTTATTACTGACGAGGGCTCTCCCTCCCCCTTATGTTTAAGCTCATCAAAACGCACAGGTGGCACCTCAATGTGAATATCTATTCTATCAAGAAGCGGACCTGAAAGCCTGGAGTGATATCTTTTAATCTCTGAAGGGCTACAGGTGCACTTGTGATAAGGGTCTGTAAGATAACCACACGGACATGGATTCATGGCAGCCACCAACATAAACCTTGCAGGAAAAGTTACAGATTGCCTTGCCCTGGATATTGTCACAATACCATCTTCCATTGGCTGCCTCAATACCTCTATTACCTTCTGTGAGAATTCCGGCAACTCATCCAGGAACAACACCCCATTGTGTGCAAGTGAAACTTCGCCTGGTTTAGGATATGTACCACCCCCTATCAGACCGGCATGAGAAACTGTATGATGAGGAGCACGAAATGGTCTTGTGGCCACAATGCCACTTTCCCTTAAAAGACCAGCAACCGAATGTATTTTGGTGGTCTCTATGGCTTCTTCAAGAGTCATCCTGGGAAGGATAGTAGGCAATCTCCGTGCCAGCATCGTCTTTCCGGAACCAGGCGGCCCAACCATAAGAATATTATGTCCACCAGCAGCCGCAATCTCAAGAGCTCTTTTCACGCTCTCCTGTCCTTTTACTTCACTAAAATCCACTCCATAGTCCTGATGTTGTTCAAAATAAGCAACTTTGTCTATTTTCACAGGAGATAATTCCTTTTCTCCTCTAAAGAACTGCACAGCATCAAAAAGTGTAGATGGAGTATAAATAAAAGCATTATCCACCAAACCAGCTTCTTCCGCATTCTGTGGTGGAACTATGAAATTTTTAATCCCTCTTTTGACTGCATCAGACACTATTGAGAGAACTCCCTTTATTCTTTTTATCCTTCCGTCCAGTGAAAGCTCACCCACAATGAGAAAATCATCAGGAACACTAACAAAGTCAAGAGCCTTAAGTATTCCAAGTGCTATGGGGAGGTCAAACAAACTGCCTTCTTTTCTTACATCAGCAGGAGCGAGATTAACTGTAAATTTTTTAGGAGGGATCTTAAAACCACTGTTGTTTAGCGCTGCCAACACTCTCTCCTTTGACTCCTTCACAGCACCCTCAGGGAGACCTACTATTACAAAGCCAGGAATTTTGGAAGTAATATCTATTTCCACTTCAACAATATATCCTTCAACCCCTATAGTAGAAGCAGAAAGTATCCTTGCAAACACCTCTCTATTCCCGCTCTCTTCCTTTATCTGCCATTTTTTCAAAAATCTTGAAAAATTCAACGGGTACAGGAAATACAATAGTGGAAGCGTTTTCTGTTGAAATTTCAGAAAGTGTTTGTAAATATCTGAGCTGAATAGTTATAGGGTTTTCCGCAAGTACAGCCGCGGCCTCTGCAAGCTTCTTTGAGGCCTGATATTCACCCTCTGCATTAATGATCTTAGCCCTTCTCTCCCTTTCTGCTTCTGCCTGCCTGGCCATCGCCCTTTGCATATCCTGTGGAAGATCTACATGTTTTATTTCTACTGCACTTACCTTAATTCCCCACGGGTCAGTCTGTTCATCTATAATTTGTTGTAATTTGTGGTTTAATTTCTCTCTTGCTGAAAGGAGCTCATCCAGCTCAGCTTCTCCCAAAATGCTTCTAAGGGTTGTTTGGGCAATCTGCTCGGTGGCATAAAGATAATTTTCAACCTCTATGACAGCCTTCTCCGGATATACCACTCTAAAGTAAACAACCGCATTTACTTTAACTGAAACATTGTCCTTTGTTATTACATCCTGAGGAGGAACATCAAGCACAACGGTTCTCAGAGAGACTTTCACCATCTTATCTATAAATGGAATAAGCAGAATTAGACCAGGTCCTTTAACTCCCACATACCGTCCAAGACGAAAAATCACTCCTCTCTCATACTCCCTCAACACTCTTATCATTGAGGCGAGGATTATTATTCCTATAATTACGATCCAGGTAATACCTGCAAACACCTTATCCCCCCTTTAAAGCGTTTATTATACCTTCCTTCACCTTTACAGGAGAAAGGCCCATAAAATCAAACACGTCATCTGCTTTTCCAGAAACAGCATAATTTCTCAATCCAAACCTGATAAGCCTCTTGAAAATTCCACTTTCCAGCATCCTCTGAGACAAAGAAGCTGCAAGTCCGGTATCCACATTATGGTCCTCATAGGTCACAATAATATCAAAATCGGTCAAATAGTCAAGCAGATCGTCAGAAATAAATCCTGGAGAGGCAATATTCACCACTGCGGGATTATAACCTTCATTTTTAAGAAGTTCTTTTACCATAATTCCTCTGTAAGCTGTGGAACCATAAACCAGAATCAAAATACCTTCTCCCTTTCTTAATACGTCAAATTTCCCATACTCATATACATAATCTTTTCCAAAAAATTCGTTTCCATTTTCATCCACAATAACAGGCAATTTTGATCGCCCAACTCCTACGGCAATATTTCCAAACTGAGACAACGCGTACCTTACAACTCTGTCTGTTTGATTGGGATCAGCAGGAACAATTATTTTAAACCCGTGAAGATTTTTCAGCGTGCCAATATAGTCTATACAATGATGCGTCTTACCATCCTCGCCTACATCAATTCCAAGATGCGTCACAAAGAGCTTCAAATTGGTCTTGTTTATATCATTAAGCCTTGCCTGATTATAGGTTTCATCAATGCCGAACACACCAAAATCTCCCCAGACTGAAATAAGCCCAACAGCTGAAGCGGCGCCAGCTACTGTAGCCGTATTGTGTTCTGTAACACCGGCTTCAAAAAACCGCTCTGGGAACTCTTTTGCAAAATAATTAAGTTTCACAGATCCCATCAGGTCACAGTCAAAAGCTATTATTTTTGTATATTCTTCAGAGTTTGATTTTTTTGCAACATCATGCAATGCTTTCCCGAGAGCAGTTCTGTTATCAAGTTTTTCGTCCTTTTTATACAAAATAGGCTCTCCAGTATTTAT
>JALVLE010000077.1 GCA_027033555.1 Caldifarciminota bacterium
CAACTGATAGGAAAAAGACGATCATTCAATTTACCCGAAAGATTTGAAATATATGCCTTCTCTCCTTTAAACCCTCCCTGGAAGTATTTTGGATTTTTGTGACGAGAATTATTACCTTGACAAATATCACTAATGCAGTTACAATTAATTTAGACAACTATGTATGACAACGCATTGAAGAATAGAGGAATTAAAATCTGGAGGAATTAATAATGAGAGAAGTTTATCTTGATTACAACGCAACCACACCGGTTGATCCAAGAGTCGTGGACGTAATGACCACGTTTCTTAAGTACTATTATCACAACCCTTCTTCCCTTTATTCAAGGGCAAAAGAAGTAAGAAAAGCCGTTGAATCCGCAAGAGAAAAAGTCGCTAAACTAATAAATGCCAGGCCTGATGAGATAATCTTTACCTCTGGTGGCAGCGAATCGGACAATATGGCACTCAAAGGAGTCGCCCTTTATCTCAAAGATAGGGGGAATCACATTATTACCTCATCTATTGAACATCACGCAGTCCTCCATACCTGCAAATTTCTGGAAAAAATGGGATTCGAAGTAACTTATCTACCTGTTGACCGTTACGGACTTGTTGACCCAGATGAGCTCAAAAAGGCGATTAAGCCAGAAACAATCCTTGTATCAGTAATGATGGCAAATAATGAGATTGGTACCATTGAACCCATAAAAGAGCTTGCAGAGGTCGCACACGACCACGGTGTACTCTTTCACACAGATGCTGTACAGGCAGTAGGGAAAATTCCTGTGGATGCTAAAGAACTTGGCGTTGACCTTTTATCCCTTTCAGCTCACAAATTCTACGGTCCAAAAGGAGTTGGAGCCCTGTATATCAAAAAGGGAGTAAGGCTATATCCCCTTATACATGGGGGATCGCAGGAGAAAAAACTCAGGGCAGGAACTGAAAATGTGGCGGGAATTGTTGGAACCGGCAAGGCCGCAGAGATTGCAATGGCTGAAATGGGTCATGAGGCGCAAAAGATAAAGCCATTAAGAGATCGTTTGGAAAAAGAAATTAAAGAGAAAATTCCCGAGGTTATTGTTAACGGGCATCCAGAGAAAAGGCTCTTCAACACACTTAATGTCTGTATTAAGTACATCGAAGGTGAAGGTATGCTAACCCTTCTCGATATGTATAGAATATGTGTCTCCTCAGGATCAGCCTGCTCATCATCCTCTCTTGAACCCTCCCACGTACTTCTTGCAATAGGCCTTCCACATGAAATTGCGCACGGTAGCCTCCGATTTAGCTTTGGAAAATATAATACAGAGGAAGATGTCAACAAGGTTATAGAAGTTTTGCCAGATATTGTAAGCAAGCTCAGAGCAGTTTCACCCTATGGGAGTGAACATGGTTTTGGAGATTCTTAAAAGTAGCTGGAACTTCTTTCTCGAGGTGGCTCCATACCTGTTACTTGGATTCTCTGCTGCAGGTGTTCTTTACGTACTTCTTGGTGAGGAAAAAATAAAACACCATCTCGGCTCGGGCCGCTTCTCCGTGGTTAAATCTGCCCTTCTTGGTGTACCTCTTCCAGTCTGCTCCTGTGGCGTAATTCCTATCGCTGCTTCCCTCAAACGACAGGGGGCAAATAAGGCATCGGTAGCTTCTTTTCTTTATTCAACACCCGTCACCGGTCTTGATTCTATCCTTGCAACTTATGCTCTTCTTGGGCCCATTTTCGCAGTATTCAGACCAATCGCTGCCTTTGTAGGAGGAGTACTGATCGGACTTGGTGTCTATAAAAAGGATGGCTCAAAAGTCCATA
>JALVLE010000078.1 GCA_027033555.1 Caldifarciminota bacterium
TTGCCTTTGCTATTCCCAATACCTGGAACAGCATTGCCATGGCTCTAAAGCAGAGAATTAAAAAAATACATATCCCCACAGAACTTAAGAATATACATGACCCTGTATCCCTTTATTTGTACTTGCAACACAATCTTGAAAACGTTGAAACCTCTTTTCTATCACAATATTACACATTCACAGATGGCAATAAAATCCTCGTGAATGGATATGCGAGCATTTTTGATAAAGCTGCATTGCTTTACAAAATTCTTAAAGATCAGGGCAACAACGTCAAACTGGGCATAGCAATTTCCAAATCCAACCCCACATACCCCAAAATACCTGGAATAGGCGGAAGCTTTGATGGATTCTTCCTTTCTGCAAGAAAGCCTGGCAATGGCATGTTTAATGGAGCCTTTGTACTTGTGGGAGATTCCCTGTATCTATTTCCTGGCAACAGATACACTCCACTCGGGTACATTCCTCCCGAATTTCAGGAGGCATTTTACCTAAACATCACAGATGGAAATGTGGACATTATCCCCGCTTTACCTGCCGAAGACGAGAGCTTTGTTGTAGAAAGAAAGTGCAAAATAGACGGCAACGATCTGCTTGTCACTGAGACAAGATTGCTGAAAGGGTATGCAGAAATGGAAGAACGTAAACTTGCAGAATTGAAAGAAAAGGAACTAAAAGAGAGGAAAGAGATGGAACTTGCGAGTATGTGGAAAAACGCAGAGTTGCTTGAGTTCACTCATACTGACTTTGACAGTATAAACTTGCCTTTAAAAGAAACCCTCTCTTATAGGGTGAAAGACTTTCTTTTAAACGAAGGGGAGCTAATTCTGTTCCAGGTACCCTCATTTTATACGGAAGACTCCATGTTTTCTCCTGTAAGACATTACAATATTTATCTCTGGAAACCAGCATACTACAAACTGACCACCTATTTGACCGCCACAAAACCTCTAATCGCCCGATATATACCCAAGGGTACAATGGTTCAGGACTCTGGCTATTATTACACCTACTCTATTTATAAAAAGAGAAAAGGCTATAAAATTGAAGAAAACTTCAGAAGAGCCATTTCCGAGATCCCCAAAGAAGACGCTACTTCTTACCTCAAATGTATAGCAACACCCGTAGAATACTCAAGAAAATGGTTTATTTTTAGATCAAAAAGTAAGAAATAATGCTTGTACTGGGGATTGAAACTTCATGTGATGAAACATCAGCAGCTGTTGTTGAAAATAGATTTAAGGTGCGTTCCCAGGTAATTTTATCACAACTTGAGCATTCACAATATGGAGGCGTGGTGCCTGAAATCGCATCACGTCTCCATTCTAAAAACATCCACAGGGTAATAAAAGAGGCTCTCATAAAAGCAAACATATCATTAAAAGATCTGGAAGGTATTGCAGTAACTCATGGACCTGGACTTGTTGGTTCCCTTGTGGTAGGGCTTATGTATGCGAAAGGGCTTTCTCAAAGCCTGAATATTCCATTTATAGGGATAAATCATCTTGAAGGGCACATGTTTTCAATTTTTTTAACCTACCCTGAGCTGCGCCCCCCTATACTTTATCTTCTTGTCTCTGGTGGACATACTGAGATCATATACATGAAGAAGTATTTTCAATACAGAGTGATAGGATACACTGTTGACGATGCTGTTGGAGAGTGTTTTGACAAGGTTGCCAAGATGATAGGACTTCCATATCCTGGAGGGCCTGTTATAGACCAGATGGCAAAAGAAGGAGATGAAAACTTTGTCAATTTTCCCGTTCCCGGGCATGGAGATTTCAACTTTAGCTTTTCTGGACTTAAAACCGCAGTACTTTATTATCTGCAAAAACAGAAACATGATTTTATTGAGAAACACATAAAGGATATACTTGCTTCTTTCCAAAAAGCCGCTGTTTCTGCACTATGTGACAGACTCAAAAAAGCCATAGAGGTTACAAAAGCTGAAAAAGTAGCCATTGTTGGAGGTGTATCAAACAACTCTTATTTAAGAAAAAGGTGTGCAAAAGAGTTGAAAATAGAGGTTTATTTTCCTCAAAGGATTTATACAACCGATAATGCTGCGATGATAGCAGCCAGCGGCGCAATGAGATTGGAAAGGGGAGAAAGGTCTCCACTTTCTCTCCCTGCAAAACCATCTTTGTACATAGAGGAGGGATAAATGAATAAGGAAAAAAACAAAAAAAAGAAGGAAATTTTAAAAAACAATAAACAGAGCTTTGTCTGGTTCGTGGTCATTATTGGTATTCTGACTCTCATTCTGTTTCGCAAAATCGTTCCTTTTAATGTGCTGGTATATGCCACAGACCAGGTTACTGCAGGCTATGCTTTTAGAGAATTTGAGGCACATACTCTAAAAACTCTTCATTATTTCCCTCTCTGGGACCCATTTCTTTTCTCAGGTATTCCCTTTGTTGATGCATTTCATGGAGATATCTTTTATATAACTGCCTTTTTGCGTCTTATATTTCCCACAAACGTTGTAATGAACTGGCAGTTTATTATACATACCTTCCTGGCAGGGCTCTTTATGTACATTTTCCTAGGGGAATTTAACTTAAAAAAAGAGCTACGCATGCTCCTTTCTATTGGTTACATGTTTTCAGGATACAGTGTTACCCTTGTTTTCTCAGGACATGATTCAAAAGTGGCAATCTTTTCTTTTACTCCCCTTATTCTCTGGGCTGTTTTAAAAGGAGCCCGCACGCTGAAAATACACTATGCATTTTTAGCAGGTTTCGTGATGGGCCTTGGCCTCCTTGCCCCCCATGTGCAGATGATGTACTATCTATATATGACTGTAAGTTTTTACTATCTTATGGAAATAATCTACCTTCTGGCCAAAAAAGAGTTTAAACAGAGTGTTAACCTTCTTCTACAATACCTTGTGATTCTGGGCGTATCCTTTGGAATTGGTGCTATTCAGCTTTATCCCGGTTATCAGTACACTTCAACCTTCTCACCCAGGGCTGCAGGGAACAGGGGCTATGATTTTGCAGTTTCCTGGTCAATGCCCTGGGAGGATTACATAGCTGCGTTTTTTGCAAGATTCTCAAATTTTATAGACGGTTACTGGGGAAGGGCTCCGTTTAAGATAAACTCAGAATATTCCGGAGCCATTGCTTTATTTCTCCTTTTACTATCTTTATTGAGCGGGACTTTTAAGAAAAACCGTAAAGCTCTATTTTTTAGTTTTACATTTCTACTTTTTTCCTTTATGGCACTTGGCGGATACACACCTGTGTACAAAGTATATTATGCCATACTGCCGGGTATCAAAAAGTTCCGTGCTCCTTCAATGAGCTTTTTCCTTGTAGTCATTTCCATTTACGCACTGGGAGCAATTGCCCTTTCCGAACTGGAGCACTTTTCAGATAAACTCTATAAAAAGCTTATATACTCCACAGGAATTATTTTAGGTCTCTGGTTCTTATTTCTTATTCTCGGAGAGCATGGAAAATCACTAATCATTTCAATCTTCAATGTGCCTCAGTCCAAGCTACAGGCTCTTTCTCTCTCTTATCACTATATTCCCCTCTCCTTTCTGAGAGCCGGTGTGCTGATAGGCATTTTCACTTACACCATCTTTAAAGTATTCCGAAAAGAAAATGCTCTTTATGTTGCCGCTTTGCTTGGCCTTATTACCTATCTTGATCTTTTCCAGATAGACAATATATTCATTAAGAGCCTTCCATCTCCAAAAATAGTGTATGCACCGGACGGGGTGGTAAACTTTCTAAAAAAGGACAAAAGCGTATATAGGGTTTTTCCTCTATTTTACAGAATTGATGAGAACTACCTGATGCTACATGGAATAGAATCAATCGGTGGACACCATGGGAACCAGTTTCAGAGATACCAGGAGTACGTGGGAAATCCCCACCATTTTATGTTCAGACCACAGGAAGTACCTTATCTTTTGAAATACCCATATCTTGCAGATCTTTTGAATGTGAAATACGTAATAACGCAACCAACACCCAGAGATATTGAACAGTACCGAACAAATCCCATGGTTTACTCCCTCTTAAGAGATGTCAACAATTTCATTTACGACACCACTCACTTTATTCCTGTTTATGTTGCACGAGATTACAAAGGCCAATACTTGATTCTTAAAAACCGACACTTCGTCCCAAGGATATTCTTTGTAACAAACTATAAAGTAATTCCACAGAAAGACAGTGTGCTCTCTTATATGTTATCCCCTGATTTTAAACCCTACGAGGAAATAGTACTTGAAGAAAACCCTGACTTTAGCCCAGAAAACACCCCGGATTCAACAGGTATCATTGCAAAACCCCAGGGAAGTTTTCAATTTATAAAGCGTGAACCCAATCATATAGTTGTCAAATTTAATGTAAACAAAGATGCCTTTCTTGTATATTCCGAAAATTACTACATAAGATGGAAAGCTTACATAGACAAAAATCCTGCAAAAATATATAGAGCTGACTATATTTTAAGAGCCATCCCTGTGAAAAAAGGAGAACATACCCTTGAATTGGTCTATGCTTCCAGTCTCTACAATCGGCTCGGCATCCTTTCTGTTTTACTATCTCTTCTATCTCTCGGCATTTTTATAGTTGTAGAATACAGAGTAAAAAACATGTGATTATTTCTCTATTAAGATATTAAACAGCCCCCTTTTGTGTGGCACATGCCACCCTTTGACAGTTACAGTATAGGTGCCGGGTAAAACCGGATGTAAATAAATGGTCTCACTGGCAGATGGAGATATAGATTTTGCTATGATTTTATTGTGCTTTTTAAAAAACAGGTCAATATCCATTCCGGGTGTGATACCAGTTGTCTGGATAAAGATAAAAGGAAGTGTATCCCGGGTTGTGAAAATATAATTCCAGCTTCCTTCTGTTCCGTCTATGGGATCCTGTTTTATCATCTGATTTAAGAATCGTTTGCCGGGCAAAATAGTGATGAATTTAACTGAGCTGTCCTTTTTTGCTGCAAAATCAATAGCCTGGAAAATAAGCTTATACCTGCCTGGTGGAACAACTGTGTCCTGGTTAAAGTAAAGAGTATCCACTCCCTGCCTTTTCCACAGCCTGAATCTTTTCCATACAGGGCCTTCAAGTATAGCCTCTATGCTCTTAATTCCAAGATTGTCTTCTGCCTCTATTTTATAAACAAGCGGCATACCATTTTCCAGGCTATCTCTGGCAATTTCCACTCTGATTGAAGGTGGCCTATCCTCTGCATATAGGGTATCCTCTTTTACAAACTCAATTATCCCTATAGCGTATGGGTTCTTTAACATCCCGTTCTGTTCATAAAGATAGGCAGAATCCACAATTGGCATAATCTCACCTGTTCTAAAGTTCCTGTAGAAGAGGAGAGCCCTGCCTTCCACATTCTTTATCTTTAGGTGTTTGTTACTTATTTTTCCGCCCACCTTAATTGTTAGATCTACAAAGCTATCCTCTTCTACCATAAAATTTTCCACTCCGCCTCTACCAAAA
>JALVLE010000079.1 GCA_027033555.1 Caldifarciminota bacterium
CATAAAAGTGTCAGATAATACTGTGTCGTTTGAGACAGAGGGTACTTTAAAGTGTGCTGATAGATAAAAAGTCTGATTGGGGAGTCCATTATAGCCACTTATCCTGCATCTTTGACTATCAATCCAATTTTCCGGATCATAAAATATTCCCTTCCTGCTTCTTAAATAAATCAAGCTGTCAAATGGTGCAAAACCGCTGTTAAAAACTTTTAAAATAAGAGTAAAAGTATCCCCAGAAGTTGCTTCTTCTGGATACACAAGGTCTTTTATCTCGCAATTATACTCATTGGAATCTTCAAGCATGGGAAGTAAATCAGCGTAATGGAGGCTGAGCCATCCCTGTGTGTGTCCCGAAATGTCCGGCAGATAAATTCTTGCCCAATTATCAGAGAAACTGTCTGCCACAAATACCTGGCAACAGGTTACCTCAGTAATAATGTTATAGGAGGTTCCAGGACCTTCCCTTACATTCAAAAGACTCGCATTTATCAGTACTGTTGTGTCGCCCGTGGAACCCTTAAGGTATTTGTAGGTTATTCCATCTCCTCCATAACACCAGCCATAATAGTGACCCTCACCAGAGGGGAAATAGATTTTATACCAGTTACCGGTATAGTCAAAGGCAACAAGCTTTTCTCCTCTGTGTACAGTTGTTATAACCGGATAACTAACCCCTGGCCCCTCTCTCACGTTAAGTTCTTCTGTGTTTACCTCTACCACCCAGTGACTGCGAGGAGGCGTTATATAGAAATTTTTTCTTATTACACTCCATATATGTGTGTATGAGCCATCATAACCAAGGGCCCAGCATCCTGCTCCAAGCAAACCGGAATCGTTTACCATTGAAAATTTTAAATCCAAGGATACAGAGTCGTCATACCAGCATTGATGCCAGATACCGGAGGTAGAGTAAGCATACCATGGCGTTAAAGAATAACTGTCCCAGCGTCTTCCGTATGAATAGGCGTTTGTGAAAGCGTATCTATATATAACGGCGCTTCCGTATCCTGTGGTATTACTACCAATTTCATCTGACTCTGTGGGCCAATCGTAGCCATAGTATGGCACTCCAATTATTATTTTTGCAGGATCTGCGCCATAGGCTTTATAACTCCCTATGGTCTTGGCTACACTGTAATTGCCCCAGAATGATGAAGGGACGGTGGGCGAGACAGGTCCTGCAACACTGGACCCACCATAATGGAAATCATAAGCCATAACAAAAAGGCCATCTGAATGGGAAGAGAGGAAGGAATAATTATATCCTGGATACCATTCGGGAACAGCGGGCATGGCAATAAACAATTCCTTATGTCCTGTAGTGTGGTTCCACAGCTCATAGGCAAGGTCGTTTATAAATTTGCTGAAACTGTCTTTTACACTGGAAGTAACGAACTCAAAATCAATATTTACTCCGTCAACTCCGTAATTTGTGACGAAATCTTTTATGGCGAGGATGGCATTTTGACGGGCAGATGGATTATTGAGGAAGTCGGAAACATTTGAGGTCCCAAATATGGTAAAGGTCATATTTACTTTTACACCCCGTGGGTGTGCATAGTCCCTTATTTTGTAAAACCTATCAGCATTAGGTATGCTCCCGAGGCTGCCAGTGCCAGGAGAAATACCAACACTGAAGTACGCTATATGAGAGATAAGCTCCATTTGAAAATAGCGGTAATCAAGAGTATCTACCCAGTAGGGAAGATATCCATAATAGAGTTTTTTCAGTCCCTTTCTGCGAGGTAAGAAAGGTGTGTATGGTAATCTTCTGTTTGAAATTTCAGTCCATGTGGCTTCTTTGAGGTGCTTTTTATATTCTATCTCATGAATTGAAACAAAACGGGAAGCCTGAAACAGGTTGAAAATTAAGAGTATTTTTATCATGATGTATTCTTAGGCCGGTTTAGAAGAATAAATATAACTGCACCTCCGGATAATAGCAGCAATGCAATTCCTGAGATTAAGAAAACATTTGCCACCTGTTTTTTGTGTTTTGAAACATTTGAGCTGTTTTTCCTGTTTTTAGAAAAAAAGTTTTCTTTCTCTGTTGTTTCACTGGATGTGGTATCCGTTCGGGTAGATTCTGCATAGGCTTCCCATTGATATTGATGGATAGATTTGAAGTTAGAGTCTGGTTTTGTGATTTTTGGGGGAGTTGTTTCACCAGAGATGAAGATAGGTAGAAAAAGTAAGCTCAAAAAGAGAACATAAACCTTTAATCTCTTCATTCTGAAAAATATTATATCACATTTAGCTTAACCATGCAAAAGATGCCCTTCTTATATTCAAGATTAACTCAAGAGAAATCCTTCAATAGCGAGCCACTTATATTTTTTAATTTTCCTTATAAGGCTCTACGTAGAGTATAAAACCGTTTATGTCCTGCACTTTCACCTGTTCACCCTTGTTCACAGGAATGGAGCTTTTTGCTTTCCATAGCTCTCCATGAACAAGTACCCATCCTCCTTCATTTGTGATGTTTGTTTTTGCAATGCCTGTTTCTCCTATTAATCCTTCTTTGCCAGATACAGGTTTTCTATGTATTGCCTGTACTGCTTTTGTTAAAATCCATAAGAAGAAAATTAGCGTGAGGCCGAGCACGAGTATAATGCTCCACAAAGAGATGGTAAAAAAGGGAGCGTTTCCTTTGAACATAAGAAAGGAACCTCCTGCGATAGAAAGAAGGCCTGAGAGGGAAAGAAGGCCGTGGGATGGGATCTTTATGTCCAGGAGGAAAAAAAGGATGCCAAGCAAAATCAGCAAAATGCCAGCGTAATTAACAGGGATTGTCTGAAAGGAGTAAAAAGCGAGTACAAGGGAAATGGCACCTACAACACCGGGAAAAATGGCTCCTGGGTGGGAAAGTTCAAATAAAAGTCCGTAAATACCTATCATCATGAGAATGTATGCAACATTGGGTGAGGAAAGTATCATGAGAAGTTTTTGTCTTAGTGTCATTTTTATATTTTTAATGGGCTCATCAACAGTTTTTAAAATAAATTTCCCACCTGCAGTTTTCACTGTGTCTCCGTTGAGTAATAATAAAAGCGAATCCAGTGTTGGGGTTACATAATCTACAATTTTAAGCCTGTAGGCCTCCTCTGCGTCAAAACTTGCAGAAGACCTTACCATTTTTTCTGCTATTTCTGCGTTTCTGCCACGTGCTTTCGCTATAGATCTTATATAGCTTGCAGCGTAATTTTCCATTTTTTTTGACATTATAGAATCCATTTTGCCCTGAAGTGTGACAGGATGAGCGGCTCCCACGCTCGTACCAGGGCTCATTGCTGCTTTATGGGCCGCAAGCAGGACGAAGGCTCCGGCTGATACTGCTCTTGCCCCTTTGGGATACACATAAACGCATACAGGTACATTGCTTGTAAGTTCCTGCTTGACAATTTGGCGCATGGATTCGTCTAAACCACCAGGGGTATCCAGTTCAATAATAAGGACTTTCGCTTTTTTCTTTTCTGCGTATTTTATTCCATCTACTATATATTCTGCCACTGGAGGGGTAATTGGCCCGTCCACTTTAAGAAGGAAAATAGCCTGAAATAAGAATAGGAAAAGCGTACTCATGGCCTCACTCCCATACTTATTAATCGTCCATAAATTCTTCGTGTTCTTAGTATTCTTTTAACATAGCCACGTGTTTCTGTGATTGGAATAAATTCTATAAAAATATCAATGTCGTTGATATATTTTGAGAGTATGCTCTGCCATTTTTTTGCCCTTTTGGGTCCTGCATTATAACCTGCAAGCGCAAGGGGTACGCTACCAAGTGAGTCCAGTAGTGCCGTAAAGTAAAAGCTACCCAGTCTAATATTAATGTCTGGATTAAAAAGAGAAATGGTTGACACGTCAATGCTGTCACCTGCCAGTTTTTTTGCAGTATATGGCATCAGCTGACATAAACCTATTGCACCTGCCGGGCTAATAGCTTTATTGTAAAACCAGCTTTCTTCCCTTGTAAGGGAGAGAAAAAGAAGTGGGTCAAAACCAAAAATGGCTGAATATTTTTCTATTTTAGGAAGATAAGTAAGAGGAAAATACATCTTTAAAAATTCAAGGGGAAAGCCTGTTGTATCGGATACCCCTCGTATATAAGGGAGTAATTTAACAGCGTAGTAAATACTTTCCCCTAAAAGACCTTCTTTCTCTGCCATTTTAGCTGCAAGAAGCATGCTTCTCGGGTTTTTCCCTGCTTCTCTTCTTACAGTCAAGTATCCACCCAACATATAGAGTAGCTTCCATCTGAACAGGGTGGAATTCTGTGCGAGTGGATAGTCTGAATAGTAGTTATTGAGTAATGTTACAAGACTTCCGTAGCCGTCTATTTTAATTGCCCCGCTTCTTGCGTTGTAATAGGTAAGATACATACTGTCTTCTATTGATATAGTGTCTGTGATTTTTTTTAAATAATACTGTGCTTTAATTGCACGGGTGGGTTCTTCTGCAAAGTAAAGGGCACGCTCAAGAAAGTGTTGGGCGTTCTGGGTGTCGCCCATCACAAGAAAATAAAGTCCGGAGTAAAAATTGCTTGTAAAACCATCAAAGCTCTCTCTGTAAGAAAGCAGGGTCTTTCTCCATTTTTTGTCTTTTTCCGGGTATCTGAATAACGTGTAGAAAAACTCGGTTACGTTTTTAATATCGTCACTCTGTACGCTCCCTGCGAGGAACATGCTTAAACCTTTATCAATTTTTTTGTGCCTTATAAAAGCTATACCTGCCATTAAAAACAATTCAGGGTCATCTATATTTTTGAGTTTTTTAGCGTATTTTTTTATGGCTTTTTCAAGTTTTTTGTATCGTCTTTTCCGGTAAAGACTTTTTATATATAGAGCAAGGTATTTATCATTATCAGGATGGTAATGCTCAAATAAATAAATTACCTTTTGATATTTTTTAGCGTGGTAAAGGGCCGGGATAAAACGTGGTGTATATGTGTCCAGGTATCGGATGAGGGGTTTTGTGTAGGGCGAGCGAGGATATTTTTTTAAGTACTGGTATAGCAAAGGCCTGTAAGGCTTACCTGTACCTTTTAAGCTCAAAATATAGGCATACTGGAAATATGGGCCTGTTAACAAAAAACGTTTTTTCATGCTTATATACTTTTTGTATTCTTTGTATTGCATAAGACGAGAAGTGATTTCTCTGGCTAATTTTTTGAATAACACAGAATTGTATGCTCTTAGTGAAGGGAGAAGGTAAATTGCGCTGTCTATTTTATTATTTTCAAGATAAAAAAGTCCCCACATGTAGTAAATATAATCTTCTACACCTTTATAAATGGAAATCGCCTTTTTAAAAAAAGTGCTACCTTTTCCATTATATGGGGAGTTTATAAGGTATTGTAAAATGTAAGGAAGGTAAGAAGGGTTAACAGAATCCAGCAAAGCGCTATCAAGAAATGGCCTTATTTTATCCCATTTTTCCAGAAGAATTGCAGAACGCAT
>JALVLE010000080.1 GCA_027033555.1 Caldifarciminota bacterium
AATCGGGCAGTCCGCCGACATTGTGATGGGATTTGATGGTCTCTGAAGGACCCACCACCGGTGTTGATTCGATCACATCCGGATACAGGGTCCCCTGAGCGAGGAATTTGATTTTATCCTTAAGCTTTAGGGACTCGTCTCGAAAGACTTCGATGAATTTTTCTCCGATAATCTTTCGCTTTTCTTCAGGGTCTTTTACACCTTTCAGGGCATTTAAAAATATTTCGCGTGCATCAATTATTCTCAAGTTTTTTAAATGTCCGAAAAAATTCTCAATCCTTTCGGTCTCGCCAATCTTGAGCAACCCTGTGTCAATAAATATGGGGTAAAAATTTTCGCCCACCGCCTTTGCAAGCAGATAGGCAACTACAGAGGAATCAACGCCGCCGGATAGGGCGAGGATCACTCCGTTGCCGTCCACTCTCTCTCTGATTTCTGCGATCATGGTTTCAACATAATTTTCCAGCTTCCATTCACCCTTTGCTCCGGCTATCTCGTAGAGGAAATTACGAATGATTTCAGTTCCGTACTCCGTGTGGGCTACCTCTGGATGGAATTGAAGGCCATAAATTTGTCTCTTCTCGTATGAGATTGCAGCGTAGGGGGAGTTGGCAGTGCGAGCAATAACCCTGAAATTTTCGGGGATTGATAGAACCCTATCCCCGTGGCTCATCCAGACACGGAATTTTCGGGGTATATTCTCAAAAAGTGGTGAATCTTTGATGATTTCAAGCTCAGCATATCCATATTCCTTTTCACCTGCCGGTGCAACCTTACCTCCCAGCATGTGGGCAATAATTTGAAGGCCGTAGCATATTCCCAGAATGGGTTTTCCAAGCTCAAATATCCGTTTATCAGGCAGGTATGGCCTTTCATCGTAAACACTACCCGGCCCGCCACTGAGGATTATGGCAATTACATCATCTCCTATCTGGTCGGGTGAGATATTGTAGGGGACAATCTCCGAATAGACGTTATTCTCCCTCACTCTGCGGGCAATGAGCTGTGTGTACTGAGAGCCAAAATCCAGAATGATAACCTTTTCCATAGGTGTCTAATTTTAATGCAAGTTGACGCATGTAAGCCATTGATGGGATTCGTTATGAAGCTCATGGGTTTTGTGAGGAAAATCTCTAAGCTTTCAAGTGGAATGCCCCTTTATTTTGCGCCCCCGCGCTTCGCGCGGGGGCGCAAAATAATTAAAGAAATACAGGCCACGCTTATGTGGGAAGGTATTCTTAACACACAAACTGAGCGTGCCGGTATGGGTATCTGATTACTCATCCTACGGGCACGGATTGTAGGTTTATTAATTTGAGCTGGCGTCCAGAAACCCTGACCTCTCCCCGCATAAATTCTTTGCGGGGTGAGGTCAAGTGAGGGGTTACAACTTGGAATTTATTAAATTTCTACAAAATTCCCAATCCATTTTTGCGGGAGCATCTTATTTTTTTAATCGATAGTGGGGAGTTGAAAATGGTGAGGTAGGAGTGGGGCGGCCCGAAGGGCCGCCCCACTCCTGCCCGGGAGGTGACCTATCACCCAGAGGAGATGCTATTCTTCAACTTCAAGATACTTAACAATCTGCGAACCCTTGGCATTTCCAAGCTCAACACTTGATGTATCCCCTGTTGCAGCGTCGATGATCCAAAGATAGTTGGCATCAGTCCAGCTCGCTACAGCCACATAAATCTTTGAAGCACTTAAGTTAACATCAATTCCCATGAAACCCATACTTGCTGGTGCATCTGTGTATGTATTCAAAAC